>NZ_CAUIXH010000028.1:0-15561 GCF_962707005.1 Neisseria basseii
CAGGCCCATTCGATATATAAAGTCCCGCCCGGCAAAACCACCTCTACCGTTTTCCCTTCATCCAACAGCCCCAGACGGATACCCGCCACCACAGCCGCACACGCGCCCGTACCGCAAGCTTGGGTTTCGCCCACGCCGCGCTCGAACACGCGCAAACGGATTGCCGTCCGACCGACAACCTGCATAAAGCCGACGTTGACGCGTTCGGGAAACTGCCTGTGCGCTTCGATAAGCGGACCGGTTTCGCGCACCGGCGCGCATTCCACGTCATCCACTACAATCACCGCATGGGGGTTGCCCATATTGACGCAGCTGACAGGCTGAATGCCGGATTCGAGATGCACCCCGTAAATACAGGCATCATCCCCCTCGCCCGATTCGGGGACAAACGGTATTTCAGACGGCATAAACTTCGGTTTGCCCATATTGACCGTAACCATACCGTTATCGGACAATTTCGGAAAAATAATGCCCTTGGCCGTTTCAACACAAATTTCTTTCTTATCGGTCAAACCCTTGTCTGCAACAAAACGGGCAAAACAACGCGCTCCGTTGCCGCACTGCCCGACCTCGCTACCGTCGGCATTGAAAATACGGTAACGGAAATCCACGCCTTCGGTTTCCGAACGCCCGACCACCAAAAGCTGGTCGAAGCCCACGCCCCGGAAGCGGTCCGCCCATTCCGCAATCGGCGCGTCCTCGGGGGTAAAATCCTGACTGACCGCGTCAATCACCATAAAATCGTTGCCCAAACCGTGCATTTTGGTAAATTTCAAAGTGTTCATATTATTCTGAAATCCCGTATTGTCTGTTGCTTCCGAATTCCGAAATCCGAAATCCCCGTGCCGAAGGGAAATGCTTCCATCTCCCGCCGTCGGGAGATTAAAATAAGCATTATACTGTTTGTTACCCACTACAATAAACACCATGTTCCGCATATTACTGTTGCTTTTCCCTTGTGCAATCCTTGCTGCCTGCACCCGAAACATACCGGCAAACCCGGCCGTTTCAAATTGCGTGCATCTTCAAAACCGCACCATCCTGTATTTTGACGCACACGGCAAGCCCGCCGACGACGCGGTAAAAGGCGGATTTTACAAAATTATCGAAACACAGGGCGCAAACCGCATCCTTATTCAAGACTTTAACAGCACGGGGCATGCCCTCGCCAAACCCTATTGGTCGGACTGCCGGAAATTATCCGTTTTCCCCGACAAACATCTGACCATGAGCCGTCCATGAACCACGACATCACTTTCCTCACCCTGTTCCTGCTCGGCTTCTTCGGCGGAACGCACTGCATCGGTATGTGCGGCGGATTAAGCAGCGCGTTTGCGCTCCAACTCCCCCCGCATATCAACCGCTTTTGGCTGATCCTGCTGCTTAACACAGGACGGATAAGCAGCTATACGACAATCGGTCTGATGCTCGGATTAATCGGACAGGTCGGCGTTTCACTTGACCAAACCCGCGTCCTGCAAAATATTTTATACACGGCCGCCAACCTCCTACTGCTCTTTTTAGGCTTATACTTGAGCGGTATTTCTTCCTTGGCGGCAAAAATCGAGAAAATCGGCAAACCGATATGGCGCAACCTGAACCCGATACTCAACCGGCTGTTACCCATAAAATCCATACCGGCCTGCCTTGCGGTCGGAATCTTATGGGGCTGGCTGCCGTGCGGACTGGTTTACAGCGCGTCGCTTTACGCCTTGGGCAGCGGCAGTGCGACAACCGGCGGACTGTATATGCTTGCCTTTGCACTGGGTACGCTGCCCAATCTTTTGGCAATCGGCATTTTTTCCCTGCAACTGAAAAAAATCATGCAAAACCGATATATCCGCCTGTGTACGGGATTATCCGTATCATTATGGGCATTGTGGAAGCTTGCCGTCCTGTGGCTGTAACCCCCATTCATTCCCGATACCCGTAAAAAATGCCGTCTGAAACCTGTTCAGACGGCATTTTCACCCTAAGCGTTACTCGGCGGCATTTTCCTCACGGACAGGCGCATCCAGCAGGGCTTTGATGGACAGGCGCACACGGCCTCTGTCGTCCACTTCCAATGCTTTCACATTCACCACCTGACCGACTTGCAGGTAATCGCCGACATTGCGTACGCGCTCGTGTGCGATTTGGCTGATGTGTACCAAACCGTCTTTGCCCGGCATCACGCTGACAATCGCGCCGACGTTGTTGTCGAGGATTTTCACCACAGTACCTTCATACACTTTGCCCACTTCCACTTCGGCAGTAATCTGCTCGATGCGTTTTTTCGCCGCATCGCCGGCTTCTTGAGTGGTCGCGGCAATGGTAATCGTACCGTCTTCGGCAATATTAATTTCCGTACCGGTTTCGGCGGTAATCGAACGAATGGTTTCGCCGCCTTTACCGATAACTTCGCGGATTTTGTCTTGGTTGATTTTCATCGTAAACAAACGCGGCGCGTGTGCGGACAACTCTTGCGGGCCCGCAACGGCGGCTTTCATCTGATCCAAGATGTGCAAACGTGCTTCTTTGGCTTGAGCCAAAGCGATCTGCATAATTTCTTTGGTAATGCCTTGGATTTTGATGTCCATTTGCAGTGCGGTAACGCCTTCGGTCGTACCGGCCACTTTAAAGTCCATATCGCCCAAGTGGTCTTCGTCGCCCAAAATGTCGGTCAGGACGGCAAATTTGTTGCCTTCCAAAATCAGACCCATCGCGATACCGGCAACGTGTGCTTTCAAAGGCACGCCGGCAGACAGCAGGCTCAGGCAGCCGCCGCAGACGGAAGCCATAGAGGAAGAGCCGTTGGATTCGGTAATTTCGGAAACCACGCGCATGGTGTAGCTGAAATCTTCAGGTTTCGGCAATACGGCCAATAACGCACGTTTAGCCAAACGGCCGTGACCGATTTCACGGCGTTTCGGCGCACCTACGCGACCGACTTCGCCGGTAGAGTATGGCGGGAAGTTGTAGTGCAGCATAAAGCGGTCGGTGTATTCGCCGGACAGCGCGTCAATGATTTGCTCGTCGCGCGAAGTACCCAAAGTGGCAACCGCCAAAGCTTGGGTTTCGCCACGGGTAAACAGTGCAGAACCGTGAGTGCGCGGCAACACGCCGGTTTGGATGTTCAACGGACGAACGGTGCGGGTGTCTCGGCCGTCGATGCGCGGTTGGCCGTCCAAAATTTGGCTGCGGACGACATCGGCTTCCAAGTGTTTGAAAATGCCTTTGATTTCGTTGGCTGCCAGCGTGTCGGTTTCTTCGGTAATCAAGGCTTCTTTTACCGCATTCCAAGCCTCGTCCAATTTTGCGGAACGCGCTTGTTTTTGACGGATTTTGAACGCTTCTTTAATGGTTTCGCCGGCAATCCCGCGTACTTTGGCAACCAGTTCCTCATTGGTTTCAGGTGCTTTCCAATCCCAAACTTCCGGATTCACTTCATCGGCAAATTCATTGATTGCATTGATGGCAACCTGCATTTGATCGTGGCCGTAAACCACCGCGCCCAGCATCACGTCTTCGGTCAGGATTTTGGCTTCGGATTCCACCATCAACACGGCTTTTGAAGTACCGGCGACCACCAAGTCCAATTGCGATTTCGCCAATTCGGCTTTAGTCGGGTTCAAAACGTACACACCGTTTACATAACCCACGCGTGCCGCGCCAATCGGACCGGCAAACGGTACGCCGCTCAACACCAGCGCGGCAGATGCACCCAACATTGCAGGAATGTCAGAATCAATTTCAGGGTCAACAGACACCACCATCGCTACGATTTGGATGTCGTGGTAGAAACCTTCAGGGAACAAAGGGCGAATCGGGCGGTCGATCAGACGGCTGGTCAGGATTTCTTTTTCGCTTTGTTTGCCTTCGCGTTTGAAGAAACCGCCGGGGATTTTACCTGCTGCGTAAGTACGCTCGAGGTAATCGACAGTCAGAGGGAAGAAGTCTTGGCCTTCTTTCACTTCTTTGTTGGTGGTAACGGCAACCAAAACAACGGTGTCACCCATAGATACTTTAACGGCAGCAGCGGCTTGGCGGGCGATTTCGCCGGTTTCCAAAGTAACGGTTTGATTACCGTATTGGAAGGTCTTAACGTGTTTATTGAACATTATTGTTCCTTTCAAAATACCGCACTGCTAAAACACTAATAATGCACACTAAAATCCGAATGTGCATAGTTAGGGTTTCAGACCGTGCGGCAGGTTATAAACAAGCTTTCAGACGGCCTTTAAGGCGCTGAAAACAACTCTCGATTATAAAGGCAACCATCCTTAAAATCCAGTATTGATACAATAAAAAGGCCGTCTGAAACATATCTCTTTCAGACGGCCTTCAAATTTAAAAATTAATCCTGAGTCAGCAAAGTCAATGCTTCCTGATATTTTTCGACTGTTTTTTGAATTACATCGGCAGGCACTTTAGGCGCAGGCGCTTTTTTGTTCCAACCGCTTTGCTCCAACCAATCGCGGACAAATTGTTTGTCAAAAGACGGTGGATTGGTGCCGACTTTGTATTGCCCGGCAGGCCAGAAGCGGCTCGAATCGGGGGTCAATACTTCATCCATCAGCGTCAGCGTACCGTTTTCATCCAAACCAAATTCAAACTTGGTATCGCAAATAATAATGCCGCGAGATTTCGCATATTCGGCCGCTTCTGTATAAAGCTGAATCGCTTTGGCGCGTACTTCCGCCGCCAATTCTTTTCCAACAATGCGTTCGCATTCTTCAAAACTGATGTTTTCATCATGATCGCCAACCTCGGCTTTGGTCGATGGCGTAAAGATCACTTCGGGCAGTTGTTGCGCTTCCTGCATACCTTCAGGCAGTTGAATACCGCAAACAGAGCCTGTTTTTTGATAATCTTTCCAACCGCTGCCCGCCAGATAACCGCGCACAATCGCCTCCACTTTTACAGGAGTAAGTTTTTTCGCCACGACGGCGCGTTTTTCTAAAACTTTGGCTTCGTTTTCAGGCAAAACGTCGTAAACCGTATCGCCGGTAAAGTGGTTAGGCATAATATGAGCCAGTTTTTTAAACCAAAAATTGGAAATCTGCGTCAGAATCTCCCCTTTACCCGGAATCGGGTCATCCAAAATCACATCGAATGCAGACAGGCGGTCGGAAGCAACCATCAACATACGTTTATCGTCAATTTCGTATAAATCGCGTACTTTGCCGGAATAAATCTTTGCCAAACCAATCTCACTCATTTCACACCCCCTGAAAATATCTTGAAAATACCGACCCGACACCCGACAGGTTTGAATCGCAATCCGATATTTTAGCCGAAGTCGGCGCAAAACAATACCCGTGGCACAAAAAGCCATCCCATCAACCGTCGGCAAAGTTTTGGCACTATAATACCGACAGCAGGTCCTACAATACACTTTTACCAAAGGAAATACCTCATGAGAATCCTATTGACAGGCTCGAAAAGCCAACTGGCACACTGTCTGCGCGACCGTCTTCCGGAAGACTGGGAAACCATTGCGACGGATTCCGCATCCCTAGACATTACCGATGCCGATGCCGTCTGCAACATGGTCAAAAGTTTCCAACCCGACGCTATTGTCAACACGGCTGCCTATACCGCCGTCGACAAAGCAGAAGGCGATGCGGCAGCGGCATTTGCCGTCAATGCCTCCGCCGTTTACAACCTTGCCTTGGCAGCACATCGCGCCCATGCCCGATTCATCCACATCTCAACCGACTATGTCTTTGACGGCAAAGGGAAAAGACCCTACCAGGAAAGCGACTTTACCAACCCTGCCAATGTATACGGACAATCCAAAACCGCAGGCGAACTGCTCGCACTGTCCGCCAATCCCGACAGCCTTATCCTGCGGACTTCTTGGCTGTTTAGCGAATACGGGGACAACTTTGTCCGCACCATGCTGAACCTTGCGCGGGAACGTTCCCCGCTGTCCGCCATCCACAACCAAACCGGCTGCCCGACCTATGCCGGCGACTTGTCCGCCGCCATCATCCGCCTGTTACAACAGTCCAATCCCGTTCGCGGCATTTACCACTACGCCGGCAGCAAATCCGCATCCTGGTACGAATTTGCCCAACATATTTTCCAAGCGGCATCGCAACAGCAGACATCCTTCCCCTTTCCCGAATTAACTGCCGTTTCAGACAAGGAATATCCGACCGCCGCCCCCAGGCCCGCATACAGCATTTTGGACTGCCGCAAAATCGAAAACGACTTCGGCATCAAACCGTCGGACTGGCAAAAAGCCCTTGTACAGGTCGTTTCCAAGCTGCTCTGATGCCACCCTCCCCTCCGTTTCCGCCGCCAAGCACCGCCTTGGCGGTTTTCTTATAAATTCTACCGATTACACAACCACATATCATCTTTACACAATCATGCTTCCATCAACAGCAAAACATGATATGATTGCTGCTAATAACATCTCACAATAAATTTTCTAATTTTTATTGAAAAAATCAATAAATAAGAATTCTCCCAACCGACAAATAAAATAAAGAAAGGGTCAATATGCAACACCGAAGAAGACTGGCAATTTACCAGGCATCCAAACGTGCTTCCTTTACTGGCAGGTCATCCGCCCCGCAAAAACGTAAAGAACGTTGATTTGAAAAAAATGCCGTCTGAAGTCCTGCTTCAGACGGCATTTTTTACCGTTCGAGAAACTGTTTCAACCTGTCCTCATCCAAAAACCAGTGGCAGATTTCCTCATCTCCCGCCAACAAAACGGGAACCAGCTCATTGTATTTTTCTTCCAAAGCGGGATCGTCGTCCACATCGACCACTTCCAGCCCGAACCCGTATTCATCCTGAAAAGGTTTGAGTTCGTCGCGCATTTTGTGGCACAAGCTGCAATATTCGCGAAACATCAGGGTTAGTTTCATCAGCATTTCCTTACCGTTCTGCTTCCACAATCCCAAGCCTTCAGACCAGGGACTCAGGGGTGGGTTGACAAGTGGTCATTTTTTCATAAATTTCAATAAAATATTTCTTCAAATCATCTACTTCATCTTTTTCAACGCCATGGATTATTTCAAATTCCCTTGCATCTACGCATACACCTGCATATATCTCACTCAAGATAGCCCGTAAAACAAAAACTTCATCTTGAGTTAGTGATATCGTTGAGTTTTGATTGTTTATGGATAGTATGTCCATAGCCGGTTTCCTAGCTTTAAGATTAATTAATTTTTAATATTTTTAATATTAATGCAATTATCCCAAGTAAAATAGGAACTATTATTGGAATAATGGCGTCCTTAATTTTTTTAATGTAGTTATCTTCTTTTTGTTGCGTCTGCTCATAATCATCCTCATGTAGATATGCATTATTTATATCCTTGTAAGTCTCATTTTTATCACCAACAACTCTGGAACCATCCTTAAACAACCTTGCAATTTTTATCATTGATGATAGTAGATCATTGCTTGTGGTAATTGCAAGCAATTCTTCCCCATCATAAAAAAGAATGCTTTCCTCATCGTTTGTGTCATAAAAATATACTTCACCCATCTCGTTGCAACCTTCATGATAATTAAATTTTTCTCTTAAAAATATTGACAAGTTCTCCTTGTTTTTTAATATTTTATTTTCGTCTGAAATTTTTTTGCTGGTATTTATTATCCTAATATGGTAACCCATCATCTATCCTTTCTTGTTTGGTCATATAGTTCTTTTGCTTTATTATGTATTTCTCGCACCCCTGAGCTGTGACTCCAACACCTGACTTTTAAGTCATGATATTCAACATCTTGATGTTTTACTATAAATCTATTCTTGTGCTTCCTTTGTTAGATAAATTTTAAAACAAAAGATACGTATGCATTCTCTAATTTTATTTGAGATAAATAATGCATTGCTTTGTCGATACTGTTAAATAAATTACTTCCCTCGTAATACCAATTATCATATGTTTGATAAAAATAATTATCTTTCTTGACATAAATATCTCCCCCCAATACAAGTATTCTCTCATTGATAAATAAATTTAATATATCTATTGCAGCGGGGACGGGTAATGCGGCTTCTCTAATTCCAATTCCTATCAAAGATTCCCCTTGTCTCGAATAAATTTCAAAAATCTCATTTAACATATTAATCTCTATCTGCTATTTTTCAGGAAATTGCTGCTTAGGGACAAATAATCTATGATTAATTTTTCCATCTGCTTCTCTGATATATTCAAAATTTCCATCTTTTCCTTTATAAAATCCAAGGATATAAAGTTTATGCCTTACAATATTATCTCCGCCAACTATTTGTATTACTGTATATTGTTCGCCTGATGTCGGTCTGAATGCCGCACCTCCATCATTAGAATTTTTATCTTGGATAACTATTATCCCTGTTTTATTGTCCCAATACATAGCGGAATCATCATTGAAGCAAATCGGCACTGTCTTAACACGCAGCCAAAAAACAGCAAAAATGCCGTCTGAACTGTTCAGACGGCATTTTTAAAACCGTTTTACGCTTGAACGCTAATACCTGCCGTAACCGTCGGTTGCGCGTTATGTGCCGTCAAAAACGAAGCAGCAAGCTCCCCGCAGCAGCCGCAACAGGTTGCCACGCCCAACTGCGATTGCAAATCACCCATTGTGGTCGCGCCTGCGGCAATAGTTTCTTTGATTTGATGGTCGGTAACGGCATTGCAGATACAGACAAACATTTTATACTCCGTGTGTTCTCAAACTATCATACTGATAGCGGCTTTTATTATCGTACGCAAATATAAATAAAAACAGTTCGTATTGCAAGGTTAAGATACTCGGTTCTCTTGGTATTTTTTTATCGCATTTCTATTTTCGATTGTTTTTTTATTAATCTGAAGCCGATGAGGGAACAGAGCCTCAATTTCGGGAATGATGTTCCTTAACCACGCTATGCAGCCGCACATTGGCAACATGGGTATAAATCTGAGTCGTGTTCAAATCGGCATGTCCCAACATATCCTGAACCACGCGCAAATCCAATCCGTGCTGCACCAAGTGTGTGGCGAAAGCATGGCGCAGGCTGTGCGGACTGATGTGTTCGATACCTGCCTGACTTGCATATTCTTTCACTATCATCCATGCCAGCTGTCGGGAAATACCCGTTTTTTTCTGACTGACGAACAATGCATCGCAAGACCTTCCCTTTAACAGCAACGGGCGCGCCTCCTTGTAGTAACGTTCCACCCAATATACGGACTCCCGCCCCATCGGCACTATCCTTTGCTTGTTACCCTTGCCCAAGGTAGTGATACACCCCCTGTCCAAATCCAGATTGCCAAAACTCAGCCTGACCGCTTCGCTAACACGCAAGCCGGTTGCATACATTAATTCAAGCAATGCCTTATCCCGTAAACCGTGCGGAGTATCCGTATCCGGTGCGGAAAGCAGTCGGGAAATCTGCTGCTCGGTAATCAGGGTCGGAATATTTTTGTCGATTTTGGGCGGTTTCAGCAAACGGGTGGGATTGTCCGTCCTCATGCCTTCACGCTCCATCCATATATACAGGCGTTTGCATGCTGATAATGCACGGGCCTGAGAGCTTCGTTCCTCACTGGCAACATAAACCGCCGCTGCCAAATCCGATTCGTCCGCATCCCTCAGGGTTTGACCGCACAAAAACAACCGGCGGGCAATTTTTTCCAAATCCCGCCGATAGCTGTCCAAGGTATTCCGACTAAGCCGCCGATCCAGCCACAAGGTTTCAAGCAGCCTGTCAATCAAATCTTCTTCCATATTATTCCAAACAAATGCCGTCTGAAACAGGTTAGGAAGCGAAACCCGCATGATCAGGAAAGCGTTTCCAGCACTTCCTGCGCATGACCCGCCACCTTGACCTTCCTCCATTCATGGACGATTTCACCGTCCTTATTCAGAACAAACGTACTGCGCTCGATACCGAACGACTCTTTCCCATACAGTTTCTTCAATTTGATGACATCAAACAGGCGGCACACTGTTTCATCCTTGTCACTCAACAGTTCGAACCGGAAACCCTGTTTCTCGCAAAAGTTCTGATGCGCTTTCACACCGTCTCGCGAAATACCGACCACGGTATAACCCAAGTCGCCGAACTGCGCCAATCGCGCATTAAAATCCAGCCCCTCCGTCGTACAACCAGGCGTACTGTCTTTCGGATAAAAATACACAACCAAAGGCAGATGTTCTGCCGAATGGAAATCCGCACCGCTGCTTGAAGGCAGGGTAAATTCATATTTCAAACCCATTAATCCGTACTCCCAATATTTCAACGATTAAAACAATGCATCAGCATACACCTGTGCATTAGTTTGATATCTAAGCCAACCCCGATTCTACCGCCTCGAGGTGCATAGATTCAACCGACGACCTCTGTTTCAAATCAAACCGCCGAAATTAAATCACAATAAATGTTTTTAATAAAAATAATATGTTATTAATAAAAACAATCTTACATTACCGATACAAGCAACCTATCTCCCTGACAACATACTTTACATATATCTGTTTTTTCAACAAAATAATGCCAACATTCAATCAATGGAATCAAAAATGTCCATCCGCACCTTAAAACATCTGCCTTCGTCTCTGCTACTCGGTTTATGCCTGTCCCTGCCTTCGGCATATCTCTTTGCCGAAGACGATATTTTAGGACAATTTTTGGAACATAACCTGTTCACATCCTCCGACCCGATAGAAATATTTGCAGAAAGTCCGATACACCCCACCAACACCCAAGCCATTACAGGCGGGCTGATTCTTTCCTCCCAATCCGCACTGGTTGTCAATAATAAAACGGGACAAATACTGTATCAGAAAAATGCCGACAGAATCATGCCCATCGCTTCCATCTCCAAACTCATGAGCGCAATGGTCGTTTTAGATGCAAATTTAAACATGGATGAAACCGTTACCATTACGCCAGACGAAATCGACCGCATCAAAGGAACAGGCAGCCGCCTTGCCATCGGCACGTCCCTTACTCGGAAAGAGCTGCTTCACTTAAGCCTGATGAGCAGCGAAAACCGCGCCACCCATGCATTGGGCAGAACCTACCCCGGCGGCATGGGCGCATTTGTCGCCGCCATGAACCGCAAAGCTCAAAGCCTGGGCATGTACAGCAGCCGCTTTTACGAACCGACCGGACTCAACTTCCAAAACGTTTCCACAGCCAAAGACCTGAGCCTCATGGTCAACGCCGCCGCCCAATATCCGCAAATCCGCACCAACTCGACTTCCAACTACGCCTCGGTACAGACCAAAAACGGGCAGCAGAACTACAAAAACTCCAATGCGCTGGTCAGGGAAGGCATGTGGAACATCGAATTGCAGAAAACCGGCTACATACGCGAAGCAGGCAGGTCTATGGTTGTCAAAGCCAACATTCAAAACCAACCCGTTACCATCGTATTGTTGAACTCTCCCACATCCGCCACACGCGTCAACGACGCGCGCAAAATCGAATCGTGGATGCTGCAGCAACGCTCCTGACATACAAATGCCCGGCGGAAAACCGCCCAAACACAAAAAAATTGGTAATTTTTCCTATTCAAGGCTACAATTCGACACGCACAGGGCATCTGCCCGATTTCACAATCATAATAACGGAGTTAAAAATATGACAGCTAAAGGACAAATGTTGCAAGATCCCTTCCTGAACGCCCTGCGTAAAGAGCATGTTCCGGTTTCGATTTACCTGGTCAACGGCATCAAACTGCAAGGTCAGGTCGAATCTTTCGACCAATACGTCGTTCTTCTAAGAAACACTTCCGTAACCCAAATGGTTTACAAACACGCCATTTCCACCATCGTACCGGCTCGCTCCGTCAACCTCCAACATGAAAACAAACCCCAAGCCGCACCGGCTTCGACCCTTGTCCAAGTGGAAACCGTCCAGCAGCCTGCCGAATAATCCGCACGAAGCATGACGTGTCATATCTTTCAATACCTTACCGGACAACGGTAAGGTATTTTTATTTTCAGACGGCATTTCAAAATGTTATTGAAAAACATCCTTCCATTCGCCCATTGCCTTTTGCGGCAGGCACTTCCCGAAGGCGGCAATGCTTTGGACGGCACCGCTGGCAACGGACACGACACCCTTTTCCTCGCACAAACCGTAGGCATCCGGGGAAAAGTGTGGGCATTCGATGTCCAGCCCCAAGCCCTGAACAACACCCGATGCCGTCTGCAGGAAGCAGGTTACAGCAATGTACGGCTCATCTTGGACGGACATGAAAACCTGAAGCAATATATTCCGGAGCCGCTGGATGCAGCCGTTTTCAATTTCGGCTGGCTGCCCGGAGGCGACAAGAATCTGACCACCGACAAGGAAACCAGTATTGCCGCCCTTTCTGCCACCTTATCCCTACTGAAAGAAAACGGTATGCTTATTGCCGTCCTCTACCCCGGGCACGAAAACGGAAAGCAGGAAGCAGAAGCCGTCGGACAATGGGCAAAAAGCCTGCCTCAAGAACAGTTTGCCGTTTTGCGTTACGGCTTTACCAACCGGAAAAACAACCCACCCTATCTGTTGGCATTTGAAAAGTTACGTCAAAAATAAATGTTTGCGGTAAAATAAGCCGATTCCAACCCTTATTTTGATAAGAGCCGACCATGCAGTATCTGTTTGTCAAATACAGCCACCAAATCTTCGTTACCATCACCATTTTGGTATTCAACATCCGTTTTTTCCTACTTTGGAAAAATCCAGAAAAGCCCTTGGCGGGCTTTTGGAAGGCACTGCCCCACCTCAACGACACCATGCTGCTGTTTACGGGATTGTGGCTGATGAAAATTACCCATTTCTCCCCGTTCAACGCACCATGGCTCGGTACAAAAATCCTGCTTCTGCTCGCCTATATCGCATTGGGTATGATGATGATGCGCGCCCGTCCTCGTTCGACCAAGTTCTACACTGTTTACCTGCTCGCCATGTGTTGCGTCGCCTGCATCGTTTACCTTGCCAAAACCAAAGTCCTGCCTTTCTGAAACACCGTTATGAACAACAGACATTTTGCCGTCATCGCCCTGGGCAGTAATCTTGAAAACCCTGCCCAACAGGTACGCGCCGCATTGGACACGCTGTCGTCCCATCCTGACATCCGGCTTGAACAGGCTTCCTCACTGTATATGACCGCGCCCGTCGGTTACGACAATCAGCCCGATTTCGTCAATGCCGTCTGCACCGTTTCCACCACCTTGGACGGCATTGCCCTGCTTGCCGAACTCAACCGTATCGAAGCCGATTTCGGACGCGAACGCAGCTTCCGCAACGCGCCGCGCACATTGGATTTGGACATTATCGACTTTGACGGAATCTCCAGCGACGACCCCCGCCTCACCCTGCCGCATCCGCGCGCCCACGAACGCAGTTTTGTCATGCGCCCTTTGGCAGAAATCCTCCCTGATTTTATTTTGGGAAAACACGGAAGGGTTACCGAATTGTCAAAACAGCTCGGCAATCAAGGTATCCGCCTTTTGCCCGAAGAATAATCCGCCACACGGAAATGCCGTCCGAACACCGGTTTCAGACGGCATTTTTCCTTTGCTGCCAACACGCGTGCAAAAAAATCGCCCCTTGGGAAAGGGGCGCAAAAGGAACACAAACCACTACCAAAACTTTAAATCTGCAACACTGCCTGCCGCATACTGTATCCGACAGGATATAAAGCCCTCACTAAATCGTTTCGAGAAATCCAAACTTCTTCATCGCCGACAGAAAACCTGCCTTTTTCCGGCACCAGCTCCAACAAAAACGGTTGAACCGCCGTATGCAGCTTGTCTTTACACCGCCCCAGCTTTCTGGACAACGCGGACAGGGCGCGTTTGTAGGCATTATCCTTGCGGTCAAGCTCCCGCGCACTACCGACCCAGCTCAAACGAAGGTTGCGGCTTTCATCCTCAATCAGCAAAATGCCTGTTTTGACTTCCCCCACCTCGGGCTCGCATGAAAGCGAAATATAATATTTACCGTCAATATTGACATATACCGCCTCATGCACCTGACAATTGCAGCCGGAAGTGGCAAGCAGGGAATAAACAGAATCACGGTGCAGCCTCAAAATATCGGAGGAAATCTGTTTGAAAATACTTTCCGGTATTTTTCCCTCCTTTTGTCTGCTGTGTTATTTACTGGATTGACTGCATTATACAGACATCTTTATATTTTGCAAATGATAATTGTTCCTATTTTTTAAAAAGTTTATAACTTATTAATAAATATGTGAATTAATTTTTAGGATTTAAAACCTTTATCTCAAAAAACACAAAAATGCCGTCTGAAACGTGTTCAGACGGCATTGGCTGCACAGGCAATCCGTTTAAAATTTTACGCCCTTATGTAGCGCGACGATGCCCGCACTCATATTGTGATAATCCACGCTATCGAAGCCCGCATCCAGCATCATCTGTTTCAAAGTTTCCTGATTGGGGTGCATACGGATGGATTCGGCGAGATACTGGTAGCTGTCCGCATCTTTGGCAATCAGTTTGCCCATGACCGGCAGCAGCTTGAACGAATAGAAATCATACGCGCCTTCGAGCGGCTTGTAGATTTTGGAAAACTCCAACACCAGCAACGTGCCGCCCGGTTTCAAAACACGGTACATCTCTTTCAGCGCGGCATCTTTATGCGTCATGTTCCGCAAGCCGAACGCCACGGAAACCAAGTTGAAATAATTGTCGGGGAAAGGCAGTTTTTCCGCATCGGCAAGCGACACGGGCAAAATCATGCCTTCGTTCAACAGACGGTCGCGCCCGACGGTCAGCATAGAAGAATTAATATCGGTCAGCCAAACTTCGCCCTCTTTGCCGACGCGTTTTGCCCAACCGCGCGACAAATCGCCCGTACCGCCCGCAATGTCCAACACTTTATCGCCTTTTTTCAGGTGCGCCGTGTTGATGGTAAAGTGTTTCCATACGCGGTGCAGCCCTGCCGACATCACATCGTTCATAATGTCGTAGTTTTTGGCGACGGAGTGGAATACTTCCGCCACTTTTCCGGCTTTCTCATCTTCGTTGACCGTGCTAAACCCGAAATGCGTTTTCTGTCCGCCCATATTCTAACCACCTCTCTGATACCGTTGCCCGTCAGATTGCCATCCGACCGATCTTATTTCTCTTCAAAACGCGACGCGCCCGCCGCCGCCAATTTGTCCAAATATTCCTGCCACATCGCATCGTATCCGTATGCCAGTCTGTGCAGGTACGCCCAATCGTAAAGCCCGCTGTCGTGTCCGTCCGAAAAACTGATTTTCAGCGCGTACTGTCCGACAGGCTGCAAATCCGTAATCTGAACATCCGCCTTGCCGGTCTGCAAAACATCCTGTCCCACGCCGTGTCCGCGCACTTCCGCACTCGGCGAATAGACGCGTAAAAATTCGGCAGGCAGATTTTTAGGTTCGTCCCCATAAGTCAAAACCAACACGGTACGGTTTTTCAGCAAACGGATTTCAACAGGAATATTATTCAAAAAACACCTCGGTTCGGCATACAATATCCGGCAGGCGTACGCGCGCCTTCAAACGGCGCGTATTTTAACAGCTTTATCCCGATACCGATATTCAAACCCACATTTCAGACGGCATTGATATGGACAATCTCGTATGG
>NZ_CAUIXH010000029.1:0-14992 GCF_962707005.1 Neisseria basseii
TATCGGGTGTCTGGGGAGGATTAAGGGGGTATTTGGGTAGAGTTAGGGAGTGATTGGTGGCGAAAACAGCCGAAAACCTGTGTTAGATTTCGGCTGTCGGAAAGAAAGGAATTTTGCAAAGGTCTCGGGTCAAATTTACCTTAACTCATTATTTTAAAATTGAAATTTTATATTTTATTTCACTGTTGTTAAAACGCTGTTCACATTTCTTCATCGGTTTTATCATTCATCACCTTATTTACGGCTTCGGGAGACAGGGGCTTACCGCATTTGCTGCAATAATCGATTTTCGGAACAGGGGAAATGCCTTTAAAGAAAGTAAAGCTATCCGACCCGATGCCGACGGAGGTGCCATAATTCATCTTTTGGAATTCGTGGCAATAGGGGCAGATTCCTGCGATGATTATGTAGAATAAAATTATGATACCTCCGAAACTGAAATATATCGCAAATATTATTTGCACAATTGTTATTTGCAGAAAGTTAGAACCCGTTATCACGTCTTGGATAAATGCCAAAACCATTGTGATTCCGAGAATCAAAAAGAAAAATTTTGGAATCCTCATCCTTTTCTGAAATATGATTGCGGTATCCATGGCTTTGTCTTTGTCATTTAAGTTTGTGTTCATGTTTTTGACCCTCTTTATTTCTAAAATCCTTTTTAAATTTCAGACTTTACCAATAATATCTTCTCCTCAACTGACAGGCATATTAAATGCTCAACCATAGACCTACTTTCATTCCAGTATCTATGCCAATACATTTAGCATATACAACACTAAAACCCAACGATAATAGGTAATCAATTGATAAAATAGAATATATACTACGAAGGAATATATCCGTATATAAAAACGGAAATTGAAAATGCCTCTGATATAATCGGAGGCATTTTGAATTGGTACGCCCACGGGGAATCGAACCCCGGTTACCGCCGTGAAAGGGCGATGTCCTAACCGCTAGACGATGGGCGCATATTGTGTATTCTTGTTGGCGCACCCGGAGCGATTCGAACGCCCGACCCTCTGGTTCGTAGCCAGATACTCTATCCAACTGAGCTACGGGTGCAGCACAATCACTTGTTCAAGTGATTAAGAAAGCGTGATAATACGGATTTATCTGAGTTCTGTCTATTATTTTAGACTTTTATTTTCAGTTATTTTATAACTGATTGATTTTAAAATAAACTATTTTTCGACGCAAGTTGCAGCAATTCTGCCGCATGTTGCCGCGTCGTATCGGTAATGATTTCCCCGCCCAACATACGGGCAACCTCTTCGATCCGTTGGATTTCATCCAATATACTGATTTCGCTGACGGTTTGCTCTCCCTCGCTGTGCTTGCGCACCCGCCAGTGGTTTTCGCCGCAGGATGCGACTTGCGGAAGATGGGTAACGGCAAGCACCTGATGTTTTCTGCCCAACGCACGTAATGCCTTGCCGACCATTTCAGCCACTCCCCCTCCAATACCGGTATCGACCTCATCAAAAATCAGGGTGGGAACTTGGGTATATTGACTGGCAACAACCTGTAAGGCAAGGCTGATACGCGCCAATTCGCCGCCGGAGGCAACTTTATTCAGCGGACGGGGCGGATTGCCTTTGTTGGCGGCAACTTGAAATTGAACCTGCTCCAAACCGTGTGCCGTCGGCGACGAAGGTAACAGGACAATATCGAAACGCGCGCCTTTCATGGCAAGGTGTTGCATATGCTCGGTCGTTTCGCTACCCAAACGCCCTGCCGCCTGATGGCGCATGGAAGAAAGGATGTGGGCGGCTTCCTGATATTCGGCAAAATTGTGGGCAACATTATGCTCGAGCGCGTCCAAATCGGCGGCAGCTTGCAGGCTTTGCAGGCGTTCTTCGATTTCTGCCAACTTGGCAGGCAACTCTTCGGGTTCGATCCGGTATTTTCGCGCCATCCCCATCAGTTCGCCCATACGCTGTTCCTGTGCCGCCAATTCATTGGGATTGATGTCGTTCCAACCTGCCACATCGCGCATATTGGCACTGATTTCGCCCAATTCGGCTTCGATGCTTGCCAACATATTCAGGCTCTCGGCAAAGCGCGGCTCGATGTTTTGCAGATTGGCCAATAGTTTTTGACATTGATAGATATGGCGTTGGATGCCGTTGTCGCCGTCAATCTTGCTTCCGACTTCTTCGGCGGCCTGCAACAGTTCGGCAGAATGGGCAAGGCTGTCGTGGCTTTGGCTGAGGGCTTCCCATTCGCCTTGTTTAATGTCCAACTGATTCAGTTCGTTAAACTGCCATTCTAGACGCTCCCGCTCGATAATGACGGCATCGGCGTGTTCCTGCGCCTCTTGGAGGGCTTTTTTCGCATTGGCCCAATTTTGATAAAGCTGCCTGACGGTTTCCGCCTGCTCCCTGCTACCCGCAAATGCGTCCAACAATTCGCGCTGGGCGGCTTCCTGATTAAGCGAATGATGGGCGTTTTGCCCGTGGATGTCGATAAGCTGCCCGCCGACGGCTTTAAGTTGCGCCAAGGTAGCCGCCTGATTGTTGATAAAGCTGCGGCTTTTGCCTTTGGCATCGATAATGCGGCGGATACTGAGTTCTTCTTCTCCGTCGTTTAAAAGCCCCTGTTCATACAATTCTGCTTTTAAAACAGGCAAATGGGAAATATCGAACAACGCCGACAATTGGGCTTCTTTTGCACCGCTGCGGACTTGGCTGTAATCGGCCTTGTCGCCCAACAGAAGCCCGATTGCGTCCAACGTAATAGATTTGCCCGCGCCGGTTTCTCCGGTCAATACGGTAAAGCCGCTTTGAAAATCCAGATTCAGATTTTCGACAATGACAAAATCACGCAAAGAAAGTGTTAGAAGCATTGTGAGGATTCCTTAGCAATTCTACCGACAAAAGCAATATCAACTTTAGATATACGAATTATAACTAAGATTTTTTAAATTAAAAATAAGTTTTTCCTTAATTTTTCTTAGTACTTGTTTTTATCTGCTTATTTGTTGCAATGCCGTCTGAAGCAATGTGCGTTTCAGACGGCATTTGGAATTTCAGTTGGGCAGGGTATCGGACGGTACGGTTTCCGGCTCTTCTTCATCCGCAGGCGGCATTTCTATCAAATCGGGCAAAACCAGTTCGCCCAGTTCGGTCAGCGGTGGCAGTTCTTCCAAACCATCCAAGCGCAAATCGCTGAGAAACGTTGCCGTTGTTGCCCACAATGCGGGTTTTCCCAATGTGTCCCGATGTCCGATGACTTCAATCCATCCCCGATCCTGCAAGGTCTGCATCACGTTCTGCGACACCGCCACGCCGCGTATGCCTTCGATGTCGCCGCGCGTTACGGGCTGCTGGTAGGCGATAATCGCCAGTGTTTCCATCACGGCGCGGGAATAGCGCGGCGCACGCTGTTCCTGAAGGCTGCCAAGCCGTTCGAATGCCGTCTGAACAACCTGAAAATGCCAGCCCTCTTGCGTATGCACCAGTTGCAACGCCCTATCCTGCCAACGCGTTTTCAACTGCGCCAACACGTCGATTAATTTGTCCTGCGACAGCGGCGGCACACACAATTCGCGCATGGTTTTTTCGTTCAGGGGTTCGGTTTGGGTCAGAAGCGCGGCTTCAATCAGCGCGTCGGGAGAAATTTTGTCGGTCATACGGGTATCCGTGCTGAAACGGCATGGGTTTGGATATGCCGTCTGAAATCGGTTGGAATGGGGAGAAGCTGCCTGAAAAATATTTTTCAGACGGCATTCTTTATGCTTCCTCAGGCTTCTGCCCTTTACGCTCTGCTTTTCTTGCCTCACGCAATGCCTTGAGTTCGGCTTCTTTCTGACGGGCTTTTTTGAGCCATGTTTCCCATTGGTTCGGCGTTTCGAGGGTGATTCTGCCGATTTTGCCTTCGCGGAAGTCGGTGAGGATGTTTTCGGCGGCTTTTTGGTAATTGACCCGTCCGCCGCTGAGGACTGCGCCGCGTTTTTTGGCTATCCACTCGAGCCACGAGTTGTCATCCCAGTGGCTACTGGGGTCTTTGTCGGCTTGGTAGCGTTCTTGCAACATAGGGAGGTAGTGGCGGCGGAGGTAGTCTAAGAGTTCGAGGGCGACTTCTTCTTCGTCCAACGCGTTGCGTCCGACTGCGCCGCCGGCGGCGAGGTTGTAGCCGCCTTCTTCGACGATGATTTTCGGCCACAGCATTCCGGGGGTGTCGTACAGCCAGAAGTCGTCGGCGAGGAAGAGGCGTTGTTCGGCTTTGGTGATGCCGGGTTCGTTGCCGGTTTTGGCGGATTTTTTGCCTATCATTCCATTGATGAGGGTGGATTTGCCGACGTTGGGAATGCCGCAGATGAGGACGCGCAGGGGTTTGTCTATGCCTTGTCGATGGGGAATCATCGCGCGGCAGACTTGGGTGATTTTGCCGTGCGCGCCGGTTTCGGAGGAATCGAGGGCGATGGCGCGCGTGTCGGACAGGCTGTTGTAGTGTTCAAGCCAGACCTTTGTGCGTTCGGGGTCGGCAAGGTCTTGCTTGTTGAGGATTTTGAGTTTGGGCTTGCCTTTGGAAAGCTGGGCAAGCAGGGGGTTTTCGCTGGAGGCGGGCATACGCGCGTCCAGCATTTCAATCACCATATCAACGCTTTTTGCACGCTCGGCGATGGCTTTTTTCGCCTTGTTCATATGGCCGGGAAACCATTGGATTGCCATGTCTGTTCTTTCTTCTCAATATTTGAAATGCCGTCTGAAACGGAGGACGGGGTTTCAGACGGCATAATGGTTTGACGGGATTAGCGGCCCGACAGGTTTTGCGCCTGTCTGTGCCGTATCAGCAATTCATAACGCCCTTTCAACCTTCGGGCGAGTTTTTCGACAATATAGACCGAACGGTGCTGCCCGCCGGTACAGCCGATGGCGACAGTAACATAACTGCGGCTTTCGTCCTCCAAACGCGGCAGCCAACGCGTAACAAACCTTTCGATGTCGTCAACCATTTCCTGCACAAGCGGCTGCCCGTCCAAATAATCCCAAACGGGCTTGTCCATACCGGTGTAAGGCCTCAACTCGGGATCGTAATACGGGTTGGGCAGGCTGCGCATATCGAACATAAAATCTGCGTTATTCGGCACACCGTATTTGAACCCGAAGGACTCCAAAACCACCAGCAGTCCGGTACGCTCAACCTTCAGCCACTGCCGGACTGCATGGCGGAGCTGTTGGGCATTCATCTTGGAAGTGTCGATACAGTAGGCGATTTCCTTAAGCGGGAACAGCCATTCGCGCTCTTTTTTCAGGCTTTCCAACAGCGTCATGTCCTGACCGGCCAGCGGATGTCCGCGCCTGGTTTCGGAAAACCGGCGGACCAGCACGGCCTCTTCCGCCTCGACAAATAAAACTTCCACCCTGTGCCCCAGTCCGCGCAGATAGGCAATCTGCTCGCGCGCTTGGGCAATGTCTATGCCGGAACGCACATCGACACTGACCGCTAATTCGGTTTCGTCCGCACGTTCGATATGGTACGACACCAGCGACGGCAGCATTTCCAAAGGCAGGTTGTCCACACAAAAATAGCCCAAATCTTCCATTTGGCGCAGTGCAACGGATTTGCCCGAGCCGGAAAGCCCGCTAATCAGGACGATTTTCATGATTCTGTTCGTTTTCTTTAAGTTGCGTCTGATGGCGTTCCAAAAATTCGCGCGTACTGTCTTTGCCGCGCAACTGCAAAATGTAATTGCGTACCGCCGCCTCAACCAAAACGGCGAGGTTACGTCCGACGGCGACGGGCAGCGTTACCGAACGGACATTGACGTTGAGGATGGATTCTGTTTCCGTACGTATGCTCAATCGGTCGAGCTGTTTCATGTACTCATCGTCTGCGGCAACCAGGTTGATGATGAGTTGCAACACTTTTTTCGGCCGGATAGAGGTTTCGCCGAAAATATGGCGGATATTGAGTATCCCCAAGCCGCGCACTTCCAAAAAGTCGCGCAACATGGGCGGACAACGTCCTTCCAATGTTTCCGGACCGATGCGGAACAGCTCGACCGCATCGTCGGCAATCAGGCTGTGGCCGCGCGAAATCAGCTCCAATGCCAATTCGCTCTTGCCCAACCCCGAATGTCCGGTAATCAACACGCCGATTTCAAACACATCGAGAAATACGCCGTGTTTGACGGACGATGCCGCCAAGGTGCGTTGCAGGTAAATCCGCAACACATCCATCAGATAGGGGCTTTCGAGTTTGGAAGTCAGCAGTGGAATATCGTTTTTGTGGCAGTAGTCACGCAGACCCGGGGAAACCGGCAAATCGTTTGCCACGATGACCAAAGACATGGAAATATCGAACAGGTCTCCGAACTGATAACCCGTTTCCCCCGATTCGAGGCGGTTCAGATATTCCGACTCCGCCAAACCGACCACTTGGATTTGGTTAGGGTGGATGAAATTCAGGTGTCCGACCAAGGCGAGGACGGGCTTGTCCGCCTCTACGCCGATACGGTTGTCCGCACCCGAATTGCCGGCGGCCCAGGCAAGTTGCAACTTGTATTGGTTGTCGTCAAACAGCCGGCGGACGGAGATACTGGGCATATTTTATTCTTCGGTCAGGATGGCGCGGGCTTCTTCCGTAGAAGAAACGGTCATCAGCGATTCGCGGATGCTTTTTTGGGAAAACTTGCCGGCCAGTTTGGACAAGACCTCCAAATGCTCGCCCGTTGCGTTTTCCGGCACCAGCAAGATAAAAACCAGAGAAACCGGCTTGCCGTCGGGCGCGTCGAATACGACGGGTTCGCGCGTGCGGATAAACGCGCCCGTCGCCTGCTTCACGCTCGCGTGGCGGCCGTGGGGGATGGCGACACCCTGCCCCAAACCGGTCGAACCGAGTTTTTCACGGGCAAAAAGACATTCGAAAACATCAGCATGAGGCAATGATGCCTCGCGTTCCAAAAGCAGGCCCGCTTCCTCAAACAGCCTTTTTTTACTGCCCACCTCCATATCCAAAACAATATGGGACAAAGGCAAAATTTCGCCGATAAGGCTCATAAGCTTCTCTTTTCAGACATCGCAAAACAGAAGGATTGTACCGACTGCCGGGGCAAACCTCAATCCCGCATACGGTACGGGCTGACATAACACAGCGTTTTAAAAACATATTTTAACGCTTTTCGGCACAGATAGAAATGCCGTCCAAAGCAGTTTACGGCTCTTCAGACGGCATTGCCCTGCCTTATTTCGCAAAAAACGTATGGGCAAAAATGGCGGTAAACCACACCCAACCGATTCTGTTGTTTGCCAAAAACGTTTCAAAACAGATTTGCCGGACGCGGCTTTTGATGGCGGCATATTGGCGGTATTGCAGCAGCAGGACGATGGGGATTGCCGTCCAATATGCCCATGCCGCACCGATAACCGTACCCAATACTGCCATCAGCAGGGTAAAGCCGCCATGACACAGCATAACGGCGGCGATATCGTAACGCCCGAACGTGATGGCGGATGTTTTGATGCCGATTTTCAAATCGTCTTCTTTGTCCGCCATGGCGTAAACAGTGTCGTAAGCCAGTGTCCATAAAACATTGGCGGCAAAGAGTATCCATGCTTGAGGCGGCACGTTTCCGGCAACGGCGGCAAACGCCATCGGGATGCCGAAGGAAAAGGCAAGCCCCAGATAAAATTGGGGAATCGGGAAAAAGCGTTTGGTAAACGGGTAAGTCAGCGCAAGAAACAGCGCGGGCAGGCTCATCAGCCAAGTCAGATGATTCAGCGGAATCAGGCACAATGCGGCAAGCAGGCACAAAAATGCCGTCAGCAGCAGGGCTTCTTTTTTCCTGACCCTGCCCTGTGCGAACGGACGGTTTTTGGTACGCTCGACAGCCCCGTCAAAATCGCGGTCGGCAAAATCGTTGATGACGCAGCCGGCACTCCGCATTAAAAACGTGCCGATCGTAAACGCCGCCAATACCGCCAAATCGGGAATGCCGTCTGAAGCCAGCCACAACGCCCAATAGGTCGGCCACAGCAGCAGCAGCGTCCCGATGGGCTTGTCCGCCCGCATCAGGCGCAGGTACACATCCAAACGGTCGGACAGGCGTAAAAATAAAGGGGATTTAGGATTCATATTGCCGCACAGCTTGAAAAAACGGTATTTTATCCGATAAAGCGTTTCAGTTCGGGCAGAAAATACTCGGTCAGCAGCATTTCCTCGCCTTGATGGGAAAACCGAGAACGCCGCGCGGCAAAGTACCGTCCGCATCCTTCGCCGGAAACGGCAAACTCAAATGCCGAACGCGCCCCTTCCAAATCGGCTTGAAACAGACGTTCGCCCAAAGGGCGCGTGCCGCAGTCCAAAATGTTTTGCCAAAACGCCGAACCTATCCGGCACTCGCTCCTTGCCGCGACAACAGGGATACCGTCCAGCTTCAACAAAACTTCGCGCACCAGCCTCCCTCCGCATTCCGTCTCCAATTCGCCCAGTTTCAGCAGTTCCACCGAAAATGTATGCGGCAAGGCACGCAATGCAGCGGTCAGCGACCCGGCTTTCAATAACCGGCTCATCGGCAGGCTGATGCCGTCTGAAACGGAGGCAGGCAAGTCGGGCAGCCATTTCCCAAATAGGTGTTCCATATTTTTCCCAATCTTTATACCGCGTCTGTTTTTGCCAACTCCATCCATTCCGCTTCGGGAAAATCGGCTTTCAGACGGCATTTCAAGTAGCTCAGGCTGTCTTGGGTGATGTGTACGTCGCGGCTGTCGTGGATGTGGTTGAACACGAGGCTGTGCAAACGAATACCGTATTGTTTGAGTGCGGCGAAACTGAGCAGGGTGTGGTTGATGCTGCCGAGCCGTCCGCTGGTAACGAGAATGACGGGATAGCCTTGTTGCCGAATATAATCAATGGTTAACAGGTTTTCCGTCAGCGGAACCATCAATCCGCCCGCACCTTCGACCAAGACGATTTCGTATTGCGCCGCCAATTCTTGCGTGGCGGTGCGGATTTTGTCCAAGTCCAAAGCCCTGCCATCCAGTCGGGCGGCGAGATGGGGCGAGGCGGGATAGCTGAAGATTTCGGGCATGGTCAGCCCTTGTTTGTCGGCTTCCTGCATGGGTATGCCCATGATTTTACGGTGGACGGCGATGTCGTCGGCGATGTTTTGGCAACCGGTTTGCACGGGCTTTTGCGTGATCACGCTTTTGCCCTGCTGCAACAATTGTTTTGCCAACATGCCGGTGGCAACGGTTTTGCCGATGTCCGTGTCTATGCCGCTGACGAAGTAAACGCCTTTCATTTGCTGTGTTCCTTCAAGATTTGTATGGTTTTACCGGCAAGTTCGGTCAAGAGGTCGTCTGAAATGATGTAAGGCGGCATGAGGTACACCAGCCTGCCGAATGGGCGCACCCAAATGCCCTGCGCCACACAGTCCGCTTGAAAACGCGCCATATCCACGCCTTTTTCCAGTTCGATCACGCCGATGGCACCCAAAACGCGCACGTTTTTCACGCCGCGAATGTCCCACGCGGCTTTCAGACGGCCTGTTAAGATGCTTTCGATGCGGCGGATATTCGCCTGCCAGTCTTGGGACAAAAGCAGCTTAACTGAAGCGCAGGCAACGGCACACGCCAGCGGGTTTGCCATAAATGTCGGTCCGTGCATGAACACGCCCGCTTCGCCGCGCGAAATCGTTTCGGTAACTTTTTGTGAAGTGACTGCCGCCGCCAGCGTCATATAGCCGCCGCTCAAGCCCTTGCCGATACACATAATATCCGGCACGACCTCCGCGTGTTCGCAGGCAAACATCTTGCCCGTGCGCCCGAATCCGGTGGCGATTTCATCAAAAATCAACATGATATCAAATTCGTCGCACAAATCACGCAATCCGCGAAGATACTGCGGATGATAAAAATACATGCCGCCCGCGCCCTGCACGACCGGTTCCAAAATAAAGGCGGCGATATCCGCATGATGCGCTTCAAACAAAGCGCGGACAGGCTGCAAATCTGCCCCGTCCCATTCATCATCGAAACGGCTTTTCGGATTATCGACAAAATAACGTTGCGGCAACGCGCTGCCGAAAATATGGTGCATCCCCGTTTCCGGATCGCAGACGGACATCGCGTTCCAAGTATCGCCGTGATACCCGCGCCGCACCGTCGCGATATTCTGCTTCGCGGTCAAACCCCGCGCCTGCTGGTATTGCACTGCCATCTTCAGCGCGACTTCTACCGAAACCGAACCCGAATCCGCATAAAAAATACGGTCCAAACCCTGCGGCAAAATTCCGACCAATAATTTGCCCAGTTCCACCGCCGGCCCGTGCGTCAGGCCGCCGAACATCACGTGCGCCATTTGTTTCATCTGATTCTCAACCGCTTGATTCAAAACGGAATGATTGTACCCGTGTATCGCACACCACCAAGACGACATCCCGTCAATCAGCCGCGTGCCGTCCGCCAATTCGATATGCACACCTTCTGCACGTTTGACAGGATAAACGGGAAGCGGATCGGTCATGGAAGTATAGGGATGAAGCAGATGGGTACGGTCGAAATCAAGCAATGATGATGTGTGTTGATGTTCAGACGGCATAAGTTTCTCTCTTTTCTTCTTACTGTATTCAAACGCAAACGCGTATTCTACTCCGACAGACCGCTTCCCACACCTTTCCATCCGTTTTGGGCGCAAAACCGCGAAACAAATCGTTCCGCAGCATAAGCGCACACTGTTTCGCATTCCTCAAGCCCGATTGGAATCAGACGACCCAACGCCCAATACCGTTTCACACAGCCTCCGCCCGACGCTTCAATCAGTCATAGACAAAACGGCAATCCATACGATACAGATCATAGCAACAATCATAACAACAGCGTTGGCAAAATCAGGGGACTCCGACATAGGCGCATAGCATCTGCCGATGCACGGCTCCTTATTCGGCTCTATAAATATCATACCCATCACAAAATCCACCGCCAAAACCAGGCACGGCTTCTTATACTTAAGATAGATTTCCACCATCCTGTCCCATATATCCCAAACATTCATACCGTATATCCCGCAGGCAACAAATTCCGATTGAAGGTTACAGCCCTATTTTATAGTGGATTAAATTTATAGTAGATTAACAAAAACCAGTACAGCGTTGCCTCGCCTTGCCGTACTGGTTTTTGTTAATCCACTATATTTTCAAACCGGAAAAATGCCGTCTGAACCTTCAGACGGCATTCCATTCATATTTATTCGTCTTTTTTGTGTTCGATGGCATTTCGGGAACGATTGCCGCCGTAAGGCTCTTCAACCGTATATTCCCCCTCGATAATATCGTCATCGTGGGAAAAGCCCTCTTTTCTGCCCGATTGGTTCATGTTGAAAAAATTTTCCGCACCTCCTGCCTGCAACACTGCCCCTCCCTTAAACGGCAGCAGCAGCAATACCGCCAACACCGAGGATACGAATCCCGGACTCATCAGGCAGACCGCCGCCACCGTATAACGGATAGGCCACAACATCTGATAAACGGATACCTTCCCGCCGCTTTTTACCGCCGCACCCGCCAATAAAAGACCGGACAGCCCCGTATGCCTGAGCATCAGCACACCGGCGGCAAAACCTGCCGCCATCAAAAACAGCGTCCAACCGCCGCCCAACCAATCGGCAACCCACACAATCGACATAATCTCCAAAAACAGCAGCACCAAAAAACCGATACCGAAAAATCTCATTGACCGTCATCCTTATATTTAAGTAAACAGCAAACCGCCCGAACAGGACTCCAAGCGACCTGTCTGTAAATGATTACAAAACCATGTGCTTCAAGCCGAAACAATGTGAAATCACGCAATAATTATGGGTCTGTCCTAGATAACTAGGATAAACCCGATTTTACTAATTGTTTTAAAATGGAAATTTGAACTTTTATCTCACCGTTGTTAAAACGCCGTTCGCACTCCTTTAAATACAGCTCAAAATGCCCTTTGGGAATGCCGTTAAACTTGCGTAAATGACGTTTTGCCCGGTTCCAAAAGTTCTCAATTCCATCGATATGGTTTTGTCGTTCGGCAAAATGTGTGCTGTGATTGATACGAAAACGAAGTTTCAGCGAAGCTAAAATGGCTAAATCCGCCCACATCCAATACACCATAGCTACGATAACAATCCGTATAAACAATGCCGTCAGGTTTCACCTGTTCACGGATAATAGGAAATAAAGTAGCGGTTTGAGTATTCGGTACAGCAACCGTATAAACCTTATATATTGCGTCCTATCAGAGGGGCGCATTACTTTTCTTACCATTTCGCTTCAAAAGACCGAATACGGCGACTTTACCGGCAGCACCGCGACCGCGTTTGCCTTTGCGTTGCCCGCCAAAATAACTTTCATCGGCTTCTACTTCGCCATCAAACATTTCCAAATGCGGACTGTTTTGATAAATAAGCAATCGTAAACGATGAAAATAATAGGCTGCGGTATTTTTATTAACGCCTACTAACTCTGCTGCTGTTCTTGCAGTTACACCTGCGACAAATAGCCCAATGAGTTTATTTTGTTTATACCGGCTTAGACGACTTTTTCTCATAGGGATAATTCTAACTTAATTTGAATTTCCCTAGTTATCTAGGACAGCCCCTAACTTAAACTCAACAAGTAGCATATGTGCAGAACGCACGCATGCGGTTCTCAAGGTTTGAGCTAAGATGCCGTCTGAAAACAGAAAAAACGTTTCAGACGGCCTTTGTTTAACGTTAACAAGTCAGTAATGCCGCTGCGCCCTATACCTCTGAAGCAATAGGCAGAACATTCGGCCACGGAGAAAACAAAAACGAAACCGTCCGGGCAATCGGACATTTCCTTTTAGGTGCAGCGGTTGCCTGCGTCAAAGGTGGTAATTTTGCTGCCGGCGGCTTGGCAGCAGTTGCAGCTGAAAAGGCAGCGGAACATCTTGGCCAATAGTATAACGATGGTAAAACCGCAATCGATCCGCAAACAGGCGAGTTCAATGCCAACCTGCTGCCGGAACATATTAAAGAAGAAATCAAATCAAAGAGCGGGGTGATTGCATCACTGACGGGAGCGGCCGTGGGTGGCACGCCGATAGACGTGCAAATCTGAGGGGCGGTCGGACAGAATGGAGTAGAGAATAATTTAGTGGGTATATCATATGTTGTATTGACAGCTTTTTTGCATACTCACTGATTTTTCACAATATTTTTAAATGGTTATAGAAATATCGGTGTGGAAGGTAATAAAAGTTTTAGGTTGTGTATGTGTCGCAGCATTGAGACCTTATCTAAGATATGAATATTAGCTTAGAGTTTCAAAGAGAATGCGGTAAAGGCTTAAGGAGTCAGGTTTTGCCTTCTGACGATGGCGCGGATAACGGTGCGGTTGGGGTGTAAGGCGTGACGCAGGCGTTTTGAGAGGGGGTGGGGCAAACCTAGGATTTCGGCTGCAATGGCGGCGGCGCATATGGGGGCGGTGGCGAGTCCGCGGGTGCCGTGCGCGGTGTTGGCGTAGGCATTAGGCAGATATGGGCATGGGGCGTCGATGCGGTAGTTTTTGTCCAGTGCAAGTTTGGCGTAAGTTTGTTGCATGGCGGCAATGTCGCCGAGTGCGCCGACGATGGGCAGATGGTCGGGGCTGTCGCAGCGTATGGCGGCGTGCCCTTGGTGTTTTTGGGGGTTTGGGTTGGCGGTAAACAATGATTCGGCAAGGGCGGGGTTAAGGTGTGCCAATGCTTGGCGGTTTGAGGCTTCTTCGGCGTCGTTCCATCCGGTATGGCTGCTGTTGGGAATAAAACTCGCGCCGTAGCAGTGCAGTCCGTGCCACGACGGGCTGATGTAGCTTTCGCCTGAAACGGCGCAACGCAGTTGTTCGGAAAACGGGGTGGACGGTGTGAGTCCGGTTTGTCCGCGTATTTGCCTGAGGGGCAGGGCGGCGAGGTTGGTTTCGGGCAGGCAGGGGCTGTGCGCGCCGGTACAGTAGATGATGTGTGTGGCGGAAAATATGCCGTTTGGCGTGGTCGCAATCCACTTCTCTCCGTCGTAGGAAATGTCGGTTAACGGTGTGTTTTCGTGTAGTCCAATCAGCGGATGGTTGAGGAGGGCGTGGACGAATGCGGGCGGATTGAGCCATACGCCGTGCTGCCAGAAGAGGCCGCATGATGGTTCGGTGTAGGGGGCACTGAGGGGGATACCGGCGATTTTTTCGGCTTCTGCCGATGTGATGCTGCGGTAGAGGTGTGCATGGTGTTTTTGTAACCCCAATTCGTGATTGCGACGGTATTCGTCTTGGTTGTAATTGAGGTGGATGATGCCGTTTCCGCCCCATGTGTCGGAGTCGGGCAGGATGTGTTCGAGCAGGCGTTTGGTGTAACCGTAGCCGGTGAGCAAAAGTTCGGTTTGTTCGGTATCGTGTGGCGAGATTTTGGCATAAAGCAGCCCTTGACGGTTTCCGCTGGCGGCTGATGCGGCTTTTCGGGCTTCCAATACGGTAACGGAAATGCCGTGTGATGCTAAGGCGTGGGCGGTTGCCGCGCCGGATATGCCCGCTCCGATAACGAGAACGTGTTCCGGTTTTTGCCGTTCGGATGTTTGTGGAAGTGCAAACCAGGGTTTGTCGGGCTTGCTTTCGGTTTGCGGAATGGCTTCGGTCTGCCAGGAAATGTGGTGGAAATGTTCGTGCAGGCAGCGGGTGCGTGAAGGGGGAACCAGCCAGAAACGGACATCGGGCAGGATGTGTTCGATGAGGTTGATGCTGTCGAACTGGAGGCACTGGGTTGCCTGATCCAAACGGTGCTTCAGACGGCATTCCGCGTCCGAAGCATCTTGTGCGGTTTGAAAATTGGGAATCTGATTATCGGGGAGGCAGACAATCAGGTTGAGCGGGTGTGCGTGTTTGCGGATGGTTTGGTCGAGTGTGCGGATGTCGGGAATGCCGTCCCATACGAGATTGTCCATATCAATGCCGTCTGAAATGTGGGTTTGAATATCGGTATCGGGATAAAGCTGTTAAAATACGCGCCGTTTGAAGGCG
>NZ_CAUIXH010000030.1:0-13888 GCF_962707005.1 Neisseria basseii
CAATTTTTTTTTTTTTTTTTTTTTTTTTTTTGGTGTGTCAATGATTTAAGCATATAATATAAAAATTATATGCTCTCAAAATGGAAAACTAATGAAACAAAAGAAGACAGTTCAGTGCATCTTACTTGGTTTTGCAGCCGCTTCTATGCACGCTCAAGGGGCGGATGCTGCAAGCAGTGGAACGATAGAGAAGACAGACAACTACACCCTCGTCCTCGCACAAAAAGGGCAAGAGAACAACTACACCTACGATGGCGAAACCGAAGTCAAACCCTTAAATTCCCTCATCATTGCCGCCAATGGCGGTACGAACAACATTACGATAAAAGGCAAATTGGCAGACGGCTCAGCCGATGCCGCGCCGACGATTGACAATAAATCGATTCAAACAAAGATAGGCACAAACGGTTACACGTACACATTAACCGAAACGTACACACCGGGACGGCATAGGGGTGGTGCCGTGATGTTGGCGGATGAAAGCTATGAGGGCAAAAACAACATCACTTTTGAAAACGTAACCATAGCCGCCCATAACGCGCCTGCCGGTATTTTGTCTTATGACCAAATCAATGGTTCTAGCACCTTGGCGCCGGCGACGCTTACCTTTAAAGGGCGCAACACCATCAATGCGGATGCGGACGCGAATGCCAACCCCAAAATCGACGGTATCCTATTATTAAATAATAATGTCAAAGTGGGGGAATATCGTCTTGTTTCCGAAGAAGGCTCGACACTGGACATCAACATCAAATCAGGAAAAGCGGTAGGACAAGGCATTAGCGCCAACCACTATAGTAGCAAAAGACCCGATCCTGCTTTTCCAAGCATCACCACAATAGAGTTTAAGGGCGATGTGAATATTAAAATCGATAGGAACGGACAGGACGAGGCGGAAAACAACGGTTTCGGCTTCTATTCAAGCTCAAGTATAGGCAATAAGAAACAGCTTCCGGAAGGCTCCAAAATGGAAGCGGTCTTCCGTGGAAACGTCGATATCGATATAACGCCGGTTTATGACGGGCAGGGCAGGCCGAAAAGCATAGGCAGCGCGTTTGCGATTGACGGGAAAAACAGCAAAGTCGAGGTTGTCGGCGGGGAAGACAAGGTTGTCAAAATCAAAGGCGATATTTTCGCCTACAACGGCGGCAGCGTGAGCGTAAACCTCGCCAACAAAGATTCTTATTTTGAAGGGGAAGCCCATATCGGGAAAAGGAGCTTTGCCAAAGGGAAAGATATGTTCGGCGAAACCGTGGATGCCGATGAAAAAGTGCTGCCCACTAAAGACGCTACCGACAAGGAAAGGGCAAAGGTTGAGAAATGGATTCAAAAATTAAATGACCCGAACACAAAAGAAAGAACGAAAGAAACGTTAAAGAAAAGCATTGCCAGGTCAGAAGAAAAAATCAAAGAATATGAAGATTTCTTTGACGAAAACGGTTGGATTAAAGACAGCGCGATCGACGACAAGACAAACAACACCGTCAACCTCAAAATGAGCAACGGCGCGCGCTGGAAAGTTACCAATGATTCAATGCTGAAAGAGTTGGATTTGTCGGAAGGCGCGCAGGTCGAATTTAGCGACAACAATAAATTCGTCAAAGTGTCCGTGAGCAAGCTCAAGGGTGATGGCGGCGTGTTCAAAATGTATGGCGACATCGTCAAAGGCGAATCGGACAAGCTGATTACCCGAAAAGGCAGCGAAGGCGTACACATCATCGAATATGAAGACAATGCCAAGGCACCAACGACGGGCAGGGAATTTTTAAAGCTGGTCGAAAACAAGGGCAATCAAGAAGACAATAAAGCATCATACAAATTGAATGTCCGCTGTACGGAACAGGGAGGATGGTGTTTTGCCTTGGATGAGTCGGAAAAATCCAAATATGTCGAAATTACCCCCGACGGCAAGCGGGACTTCTACCTTTTCGCGTCAACATTGTCGACGGGCGCATCGAGCGGCGTCCTCTTCGGCGAGGCTTTGTATCAGTTGAACGCGGTTTCCGATGAAACGCTGGTGCAGCGTATGGGCGAAATCCACGCCGACGGAACGCCGCAGGAAGACAACAACGTTTGGATCAAACGCGTCGGCGGAAAATTCGCCGGCAGCCGCAGCGATTACCGCGTGGGCGGCTACAGCAACCGCTATTGGGGCTTTGCCGGCGGCTTCAACAGGATGGGGTTCGGCGACAAATGGATTCATTACAAAGGGCTGATGCTCCGCCACCTCCAATCGTCCTACACCCCCGAAGACTACGCCGGCATCGGCAAAATCTACGGCAGGACGGCAGGCGTTTATTCCACCTGGCTCAATCGGGAAAGCAGGGCTTATTATGATTTGGTCGCCAACATCGCCCGATATAAGGGCAGCTACGGGCTGACCAATTACTCCGGAGTCCATGTCGAGTCGGACGAGGCGCGCCTGAATGCCTATATGCTTTCCGCCGAAACCGGCAGGCGGATGGAAAAACAGGACGGCGGCAAAACCTATTGGTGGCAGCCGGAAGCGCAGTTGTCCTACTGGTTTACGCGCGGCTACGGCTTTTCGCTGTCAAACGGTCTGTCTGCCGAAACGGACAACTTCCGCAGCCTGCTGGGGCGGTTCGGCTTTCGGGCGGGCGTGGACGGTTTGGACGGCGGCAGGCTGAATATCTACGGCAAGCTGATGTACAAACGCGAGTTTATCGGCACGATCCGCCACAGGTTCAACGGCTCTGCCGTAGAGGAATTCAAACACCGTGGCGGCTGGTTGGAATACGGCTTGGGCGTGGTGCACCGCAATGCCGAAAACGGACGGCAGCTTTATTTTGAGGCGCAAAGGTCTTCGATGCACACGATGCGCCAGAATTGGCAGGTCAATATGGGCGTGCGCAGTATGTTCTGATGCGCGGATGCGCCTGAAAACAATCCGGAACGGTCAGACGCGTTCCGGATTGTTTTTTTGTCGGGGCGGTTTGCCGCCATATTAAAACAGGCGGGCGATGCCGTCTGAAGCCTGACAAGGCATTAAATGCCGTCTGAAACTCCGTCATTCCCCTGCTGTCCGCAACTTTTTGTCATTCCCGTGAAAACGGGAATCTAGAACCTCAAATTTTCAGATAATCTTTGAATATTGCCGTTGTTCTAAGGTCTGGATTCCCGCCACTTTTCGTCATTCCCGCGAAAGCGGGAATCTAGAACCTCCAAATTTTCAGCTAACCTTTGAATATTGCCGCTATCCCAAGGTCTGGATTCCCGCCTGCGCGGGAATGACGATTTGGAAATTACCCGAAACCCAAAAAAAAACCGAAACCGAACACACTAGATTCCCACTTTCGCGGGAATGACGGAATTTTAGGTTTCTGTTTTTATGGGAATGACGGCGGAGGGTGGACGATGCCGTCTGAAGCCCGTCAAAGCCCACAATGCCGTCTGAAACCCCGTCATTCCCCCTGCTGTCCGCAACTCTTCGTCATTCCCGCAACCTTCCGTCATTCCCGTGAAAACGGGAATCTAGAACCTCAAACTTTCAGATAATTTTTGAATATTGCAGTTGTTCTAAGGTCTGGATTCCCGCCTGCGCGGGAATGACGATTTAGAAATTATCCGAAACCCAAAAACAACTGAAACCGAACAGACCGGATTCCCGCTTTCGCGGGAATGACGGAATTTTAGGTTTCTGTTTTTATGGGAATGACGGCGGAGGGTGGACGATGCCGTCTGAAGCCCGACAAGGCATTTGATGCCGTCTGAAGCCGGGTTTCTTCCGACGAGGGGATGGCGGCAAATCAGGAATCCCGATGCGGCGGCAATGTGTCCGGAATGGGGCGGTTTATCCGAAAAAGCCCATTTTGACTTGGATGAGTTTTTCCAGTTCGTTCAGGATGCGCCGGCGCGAAACGAAAAAGATGATGTGGTCGCCGTCTTGGATGACGGTTTCGGTATGGTGTCCCATAATGGTTTCGCCGGTTTCGGCGCGGACGACAGCGGCAATGTGGCAGCCTTCGGGCCATTTGATGCCGCTGATGCGCCTGCCGATGATGGCGGAAGTTTTTTTGTCGCCGTGTGCGACGACTTCGATGGCTTCCGCCGTGCCGCGCCGGATGGGGTGGACGGCAACGATGTCGCCGCGCCGGATGTGGGCGAGTATCGAGCCGATGGTGATGAGGTGGGGGGAGACGACGATGTCGATTTTGTTGCCTTCGAGCAAATCGACGTAGCTTGAGCGGTTGACGATGCCGATGACGCGCTTCGCGCCGAGGTTTTTCGCCAAAAGGGCGGACATAATGTTGCTTTCGTCGTCGTTGGTCAGGGCGCAGAATACGTCGATTTCGTCGATGTATTCGTTGTCGAGCAGGGTTTCGTCGGTTGCCGAACCTTGCAGGACGAGGGTGTTGTCGAGGTTTTCGGCTATCCATTCGGCACGGCGCGGCCGGCATTCGATGATTTTGACGTTGTATGCGTGTTCGAGCTGCTTGGCGAGGCGGTAGCCGATGTTGCCGCCGCCGGCAATCATGATGCGGCGGGTGCTGGTTTCTTTGGGGCGCAATTCGGGTATGACCGCGCCGATGTTTTCGGCAGCGGCGGCAAACAGGATTTCGTCGCCTTCGATAATGACGGTTTGCGGCGTGGGGACGATGAGGCGGTTGTTGCGGTAAACGGCGCAGATTTGGCAGTCGGCCCCGTCGGGCAAATCTTGGGCGATGTCGGCGATTTCGCGGTTGACGAGCAGCCCGCCGCGCCGCGCCTGTATGATGACCATCCGCACGCGGTCGTCTGCAAAACGTAAAACCTGCAATGCGCCCGGGCAGTCTATCAGGCCGGCAAGCTGTTCGGTAACGAGCTGTTCGGGGCTGATGGTTTCGGTTATGCCGAATATGGAAAGGCTGCCGTTTTCGTTGTTTTCGAGCTTGGGGCTGAGGTATTCGAGGTATTCGCTGGAACGGACGCGCGCGATGCGGCCGGGGATGTTGAACAGGTCGGCGGCAACTTTGCAGGCGACGATGTTGGTTTCGTCGCTGCGGGAGAGCGCGAGCAGCAAGTCGGCATCTTCCGCGCCGGCGCGTTCTAATGTGAAGGGGGATGCGCCGTTGCCGAAAACGGTTTGGACATCGAGGCGGCTGCCTGTTTCCTGCAATGCTTTTTCGTCGATGTCGATAACGGTTACGTCGTTGTTGGGTATGGAGGCAAGGTTTTGTGCGACGGTAGAACCTACCTGTCCGTTGCCTAAAATGAGGATTTTCACGGTGTGGGTCGCCGGGTGATGAAATAGTGGATTGTACCGCAACCGGGGGCGGAAATGCCGTCTGAAGGCAGATTTTGCGTTCAGACGGCATTGCGCCTCAAGATTCGACGGGGATGATGCCGATTTTCGCCTGCCATTGGCGCGGGGCGGTGGCGTGGATGGATTCGCCTTTGCTGTCCACGGCGACGGTTACGGGCATATCTTTGACTTCAAATTCGTAAACGGCTTCCATACCCAATTCGGGGAACGCCAAGACTTTGGAAGATTTGATGGCTTTTGCCACGAGGTATGCCGCGCCGCCGACCGCCATGAGGTACACGGCTTTGTTGTCGGCAATGGCTTCGCAGGTGGCCGCGCCGCGCTCGGATTTGCCGATCATACCCAAGAGGCCGGTTTGTTCGAGCATTTGGCGGGTGAATTTGTCCATGCGGGTGGCGGTGGTCGGGCCTGCGGGGCCGACGACTTCGTTGCCGACCGGATCGACGGGGCCGACGTAGTAAATCAGGCGGTTGGTGAAATCGACGGGCAATTCTTCGCCTTTGTCGAGCATATCGACGAGGCGTTTGTGTGCGGCATCGCGGCCGGTGAGGATTTTGCCGTTCAACAGCAATACGTCGCCGGTTTTCCAGCTTGCCACTTCTTCTTTGGTCAGCTTATCGACATCGACGCGTTTGCCGTTGTCGGGGCTGTAAGTCAAATCGGGCCAGTCTTCGACGCGCGGCGGTGTGAGTTCGACAGGGCCTGAGCCGTCCAATTCAAATTCGACGTGGCGGGTGGCGGCGCAGTTGGGAATCATAGCAATCGGCTTAGAAGCGGCGTGGGTCGGGTAATCGAGGATTTTCACGTCCAACACGGTGGTCAGACCGCCCAAACCTTGCGCGCCGATGCCCAGCGCGTTGACTTTTTCAAAGAGTTCGAGGCGCAGGGCTTCTGTGGTGGACAATTCCGCGCCGGACGCGGCTTTTTCCTGCAACTCTTGAATGTCGATGTGGCTCATCAGGGATTCTTTCGCCATCAACACGGCTTTTTCGGGCGTACCGCCGATGCCGATACCCAAGATGCCGGGAGGACACCAGCCCGCACCCATGGTCGGGATGGTTTTCAGCACCCAATCGACGATGTTGTCGGACGGGTTGAGCATGGCGAGTTTGGATTTGTTTTCAGAACCGCCGCCTTTTGCCGCGCAGGTTACTTCGACTTTGTCGCCCGGCACGATGCTCATGTGGATGACGGCAGGCGTGTTGTCTTTGGTGTTTTGACGTTTGCCGGCAGGGTCGGCGAGGACGGACGCGCGCAGGGTGTTGCCTTCCCAAGTGTAGGCGCGGCGCACGCCTTCGTTAACCATCTCTTCGACGCTCATGTTTGCATCCCATTGCACATCCATACCGACTTTCAAAAACACGGTTGCGATACCGGTATCTTGGCAGATGGGGCGGTTGTTTTCCGCACACATACGGCTGTTGACCAAAATCTGCGTCATCGCATCTTTGGCGGCGGGATTTTCTTCCTTCTGCCACGCCTTATAAAGCGCGTCGATGTAGTCTTTCGGATGGTAATAGCTGATGAATTGGAAGGCATCACAAATGCTTTGGATAAAGTCTTCCTGTTTGATGACGGTCATGATTGTGTTCCTTTTCAAGGTTGTGGCGGTAAGTGTCTGCTGCTGTTTTAAACAACCTTTTTGAAGGCTGTTTTTTATCAGCTTGAAATAGTGCCAGCGTTTGTACGGTAAAGACAATACATAATTCTAATCTATTGATTATCAATTTGTTTTAATAAAATACTGTTTTACTCGGATTTTGATATTTGTAATCTTTGCCTGTTGCCTGTGATGGAAATAAAACTACAAATATGTTTGGTAATTTTAGGTTTTTTATAAATGCCGTCCGAACCTGTCCGAATATCCGTTTTAACGGCATAAAAATTATTCTCAATAATTTCAATCTGATTTCAATCGCTTAAAGGATATAACGACAGCAGGGAGTTGTCATATATGAAAGAGGAAATTTTGACTGAAGTCAAACGCATTTGACTTTTTGAAATTTTACAACTTATTTTCCAAATATCAGAATTTTCAAAAAATATACATATATTACAGTAATATATATATTTTTCACTAGATTGCAATAATGAGAATGGATTGTATTTTTCTGTTTGTTTTTTCTGTTTTTCAGACGGCATTATTTATAAACTTATTGAAAAATAATTATATTTTAAAATTTCGTACATAAATTTTGTCAACAATATATGTTTCTATGGCAATTTTGTAGTTTAGTAACGATAAGGCACAAATTCTGATAAACTATGTTTCACATAAGAAACATTAAGTTATAAACATATTCATAGTACGCGAGAGGAAGTCCTTGTTCCTCTTGTGTAACAAAAATACACAATACCAAATCTACTATCCTTCCAACAGGACACTGCCATGAGTGAAAATTTGTTAACCCTGACCATAGACGGACACGAGGTCAAGGCCTCCGCCGATTCGTCCATTATCCAAGCCTACGCTCGTTCCGGTAGCGCGATTACCGCCAATGTCGGCTGCATGGGGCAGGGCGTATGCGGTTCGTGCCGCTGCATGATCCGTAAAGAAGGCGAGCGCGAGGTAACGACTGCGTTGGCGTGTGAAACCAAAGTCGAAGAAGGGATGCAGGTCAGCTTCTTGGACTACTTTATCCCCGAGCATATCCAGTATTACGACGTGGGCGAAGTCGGCGACGGCTGGAACTGGCTGGACGACACCGCCAAAGCCTTTCCCGAAGCGCAAAATTGCCGCCATTGCGGCGGCTGCAACCGCGCCTGCCCCAAAGGTTTGGAAGTGGAAAACGGCGTAGCGCAAGTGGTATCGGGCGACTTCGGTGCGGCTGCGCTGACCTTCGACCAATGCGTGATGTGCAACCTCTGCACCCTTTCCTGCCCGGAACACATCCGTCCGAACCACTTGGGCCTGTTCGCACGCCGTATGAAAGCGGCGCGTACGTTGCGCCCTGTGGATTTGATGCGCCGCCTGCGCGAAATCGACAGCGGCAAAATGAAAGTCGAATTTGAAGGGGAGTCAGTGTGATAGTGAATAAAATCCAAGGCATAGACTACGAAACCGCCCTTGCCAACCTGCGCGCGTCCTCATTGGAACTGCGCGGCGATTTACCTGAAAAAAACGAATTGCTGAGCCGGTTCCATCCCGATTATCAGGCAAATGCGCGCGTGAAGCTGCCCATCGGTCCGAACGCGGGCGATTACTGCCATCCCGATTTGGCGAAACTCTTAATCAGCCGGCCGCTGATTGACGATTATGATTTGTCGGGCGCGGAACATTTGAACACTGACGTATTGGTCATCGGCGGCGGCGGCGCGGGTGCGGCGGCGGCGTTGTCTGCGACCGAAGCAGGTGCGCGCGTGATTATGGCGAACAAGCTGCGTATCGGCGACAGCAATACCGTAATGGCGGAAGGCGGCATTCAGGCGGCAGTCGGCGCGGAAGACAGCCTGCAGCAACACTTTGACGACACCATCAAAGGCGGCCACAACGCAGGCAAAAAAGAATTGGTGGCGCAAATGGTTACCGACGCGCCGTCCGCCATCCGCTGGCTGATTGGTTTGGGCATGACCTTCGACCTTGCCAATGGCGCGGACAGCAACGGTATGCTAAGCCGAAAACGCGCGGGCGGTACGACCGTGCCGCGTATTTTGAGCTACCGCGACTTTACCGGCCTCGAAATGATGCGCGTACTGCGCGAGGCGGTCGAACTCGACGAAAACATCACACAGCTCAACCGCCACCCCGCCATCGAATTATTGTCGGACGAACACGGCCGCTGCGTCGGCGCAATTTTGTACGATTTGGAAAAACGCTCTTTGGTATTGGTTCACGCCAAAGCCGTGGTATTGGCGACCGGCGGCAGCGGAAGGCTGCATTTGCAGGGTTTCGCCACTTCCAACCACTACGGCGCAACCGCAGACGGCCTGGTGATGGCTTACCGCATCGGCGCGAAACTGCGCGATGTCGATTCCTTCCAATACCACCCGACCGGCGTTGCCCATCCGCCGCACTTGGCGGGCGCGCTGATTTCTGAAGCCGTGCGATCCGCAGGCACCAAGTTGGTCAACGGTTTGGGCGAACGTTTCGTTGACGAATTACAGCCGCGCGACGTTGTTGCCGCCGCCATTTTGCGCGAGTGCCGCGAAGGCCGCGGCGTAGTACGCGACGGACAGGTCGGCGTGTTCCTCGACACCCCGCGCCTGATTGAAAACGATCCTGATGTATTGAACCGTTTGGTAACACTCGGCCACGTCGCCCATAAATGCGGCATCGACCCGGCCGTCGAGCCTGTAATGATTCATCCGACCCTGCACTACCAAAACGGCGGCGTCGAAATCAACGGCGACGGCGCAACCTGCGTTGAAGGCCTCTATTGCGCCGGCGAAGTAACCGGCGGCATCCACGGCCGCAACCGCCTGATGGGCAACGCGCTTTTGGACATCATCAGCTTCGGCCGCCGTGCGGGTAAAGCCGCCGCAAATTGCGGACTGCCGCTGAAAAAAGTGCGCGGCGGTGTCGGACACGTCCACGACCTGCAACGCGAAATGACCCGCGCCGGACTGACCGGCGACATCAAAGCCCCCATTTTATATCCCGACTACGGCAAATTCGATTTGCGCGAACACGCCGGTTTGCAGGAGCAACAATCATGAATCAAGCCAATCAAAACTTACTGCACCCGTCCCGCCAAGTCGGCGCGGATTTGGCCGCGTGGCGCAAAGTCGGCGGCGGCGAAGGCCTGCTGGCGGCACTTGCCGATCCTCAAAGCATTGTTTCCAAACTGCAAGAAGCCAACCTATGCGGTATGGGCGGTGCAGGTTTCCCGACTTGGCGCAAATGGGAGGCGGCGGTTGCCGCGCAGAGCAAACACGGCGACAAATACGTCGTCTGCAATGCCAACGAAGACGAACCAGGTACGTTCAAAGACCGCGTGTTGCTGGCGAAAACGCCGCACCAAGTCATCGAAGGCGTATTGATTGCCGCCGTCGCCTGCCGCGCCAACAAAGCGGTTTTGTACGTCAACCCTCATCAGACCGACTCCATCGCTTCCATCACACCCGCCATCGAGCAATGGAAAAACAGTGATTTGTTTATCCGCATCGAAAACTACTTGGGCAAACCTTTGGACTTGCAACTGGTCGAAACGTCAGGCCGCTATATCGGCGGCGAAGAAACCGCCGTGATTTCTTGGCTGGAAGGAGGTTTCCCGTTCCCGCGCCGCAAGCCGCCGTTCCCTGCCGAAAGCGGTGTCAACGGCGAGCCGACCCTGATCAACAATACCGAAACCTTCGCCAATATTCCGCAAATCCTTGCCAAAGGCGCGGAATGGTACAAATCGCTGGGTTTGGGCGATGCGGCCGGTACAAAACTCTACTCGCTCTCCGGCGACGTATTGAATCCGGGTCTGTACGAACTGCCGATGGGCACGACCCTGCAATCGCTGATTTACGATCACGGCGGCGGTATGCTCGAAGGCCGCACGTTTAAAGCCGTGTTTACCGGCGGCCCGTCAAACACGCTCCTGACCGTCAAAGATTTGGACGTGCCTTTGGACTTCGTGTCCGTGCGCGAACGCAAATCCAGCCTCGGCACGGGCGCGATGATTGTGATTTCCGAAGGAACCAGCGTCGTACGCAAAGTAGCCGAGTATGTGGAATTTTTTGCGTCCAACTCATGCGGACAATGCCCGCCGTGCAAAGGCGGTACGTTCCAACTTTCACGCCTGCTCAACCGCGTGGATACCGGCATCGGCACTTCAGACGACCTGCGCGCCTTGCAAAGCCTGTGCCAACTGCTGCCCCGAAGCGGCCGCTGCGGCCTGATTGACGGCGCGGTTACCGTGTTGCAAAGCTCGCTGCGTACCTTCCCCGAAGAGTACGGACTGCCGGCGGAGCAGGATTAATCCAATACGGCGTTTCAGACGGCCTTTTCTATATAAGAGGTCGTCTGAAAAATACCTGTAGTATTTGTTAGGTTTCGCAACCGAACCTTCCCAAACTACTTGCCAGATGCTTTGCCAGCAGAAAAAACGATACAGTGTATCTTGAGGTTTTGCCCTCTCCCTAACCCTCTCCCACGGGGAGAGGGGACGGCTTGCAGAAAATCCGATAATGGTTGATTTTCAAAGTCATTATTCCCTTTCATCGTGGGAGAGGGGAACGGATTGCAGGAAACCCGATAACGGTTGGTTTTCAACGCCATTATCCCCTCTCCCCGTGGGAGAGGGTTAGGGAGAGGGCAAAGCGAAAAAACACAAAGTGCAAAACGCAAAACTCAAGAAATGCCGTCTGAAAAAGATGGCGGCACGAAACTCGCATTACCCAAAAGAAAAACATCAAAACAACCACACCCAAACACGTTCAGACGGCATCTCCCCCGCCCAAATCAGGCACACGCCGTCTGAAACCCGATTTTCCCGATACTTCAAACTAGGAGACTAATATGGGCTTCAAGCCAATTCCTGCGGCGGCCGCGCTCGCGCTGACGCTGCTTATCTGGTTCGTCATCCCTGTTCCCCAAGGCGTATCGCCCGACGCGTGGCATCTTTTGGCACTGTTCGTCGGCATCATTGCCGGCATCATCGGCAAAGCGATGCCCATCGGCGCAATGGCGGTTTTGGGCATTACCTTGGTCGCGCTGACCGGCGTAACCAACGAAAAAGCCGCCGACGCGACCAAAGACGCTTTGAGCAGCCTCAACAACTCGTTAATCTGGATGATCGGTATCGCCATCATCATCTCGCGCGGCCTGTTGAAAACCGGTTTGGGGATGCGTATCGGCTACCTTTTGATTTCCCTTTTCGGCAAACGCACGCTGGGCGTGGGTTACAGTTTGGCACTAGCCGACTTGGTCATCGGTCCGGTAACGCCGAGTAATACTGCGCGCGGCGGTGCGATTGTGCATCCGATTATGAAATCCATCGCACTGAGCTTCGACTCTGACCCTGAAAAAGGTACGGAAGGCAAAATTGGTAAATACCTTTCACTGGTCAACTTCCACTCCAACGTAATTACCTGTCTGATTTTCATCACCGCCACCGCACCCAATCCGCTGGTAGTCGAATTGGTTGCCAAAGCCACCAATTCACAAATCCAACTCTCTTGGGGTACTTGGTTCTTGGCAATGGTCGTACCCGGCCTGCTTGCTATGTTGCTGATGCCTCTGGTGCTGTATTTCCTGTATCCGCCCGAAATCAAACAAACGCCTGACGCGACCGCCCTTGCCAAAGAAAAACTGAAAGAAATGGGCGCGATGAAGCGCGACGAAAAAATGATGCTCGGCATTTTCGTGATCCTGCTGCTGTTGTGGGCGGGCATTCCCGAAATGCTGGCCGGCGTGAAAGTCGATGCTACCGCCACCACCTTCCTCGGCCTGAGCCTCTGCCTTTTGAGCGGCGTCCTGACTTGGGACGACGCACTGAAGGAAAAAAGCGCGTGGGACACCATCGTTTGGTTTGCCGCCTTGGTGATGATGGCGAACTTCCTCAACAAACTGGGGCTTATCGGCTGGCTGTCCGAATCCATGCAAAGCGGCATCGCCCATTTGGGCTTGGGTTGGGAAGCCGGCTGCGCCCTGCTGATGCTTGCCTACCTCTACGCCCACTACGTTTTCGCTAGCGGCACGGCACACGTTACCGCGATGTTCGGCGCGTTTTACGGTGCGGGTCTGGCATTGGGTGCGCCGCCTATGCTGTTTGCCCTGATGATGGCGGCCGCCACCGGCATAATGATGTCGCTGACCCACTACGCCACCGGTTCCGCTCCTGTAATTTACGGCTCAAACTACGTCAATATGGGCGAATGGTGGAAGGCAGGCTTCATTATGAGCGTTATCGAAATCCTGATTTTCGCCACAGTCGGCATTTTGTGGTGGAAAGCTTTGGGTTACTGGTAAACCGCCGGCCGTTTGAATGTTAAGGAAAAAATGCCGTCTGAAACCGTTTCGCATTTCAGACGGCATTTTGGGTTTCGGCGGGCTGAAGCCCACCCTGCAATATTGCCGCCAAGCGGTACGGACGCAAAAATAATGGCAGGGCGTAATGGTAGGGTGGGCTTCAGCCCACCGCTTCAGACGGCATCGTCCACCCTCTGCCGTCATTCCTGCATAAGCGGGAATCCAAACCATTGGGCAGCAGCAGCCTTAAAGGTTATAAAAGACTCGTCATTCCCACGAAAGTGGGAATCCAGACCATTGGGCGGCGGCAATATTCAAAGGTTGTCTGAAAACTTGGAGATTCTAGATTCCCGCTTTCGCGGGAATGACGAAGTTTCAGACGAGATTGAATACTTTGATGCTTTGGTGGGCTGAAGCCCATCCTACGATATAAAAATGCCGCCAAATGGTATGGAAGCAGAAACAATGGTAGGGTGGGCTTCAGCCCACCGCTTCAGACGGCATCCGCCCCCGCCGTCATTCCCGCACAGGCGGGAATCCGGATCGTTCGGTTTCAGCCGTTTCCGATAAATTCTTGCAACTTTGAGTTTCTAGATTCCCACTTTCGTGGGAATGACGTGATACAGATTCCCGTTCTGCATCACAATATAAAAACATATAAAAAACATTGTAATATCAAGCAATTCATTTTTTTTTTTTTTTTTTTTTTTTTTTTTTTTTTTTTTTTT
>NZ_CAUIXH010000031.1:0-13471 GCF_962707005.1 Neisseria basseii
TGAAACGCTTGGCTGATCGGAGTCGCTACCCGTGCCCGCGTTGTCTTTCGGTGATTCTGAAACGCTTGGCTGATCGGAGTCGCTACCCGTGCCCGCGTTGTCTTTCGGTGATTCTGAAACGCTTGGTTGAGCCGACATAGATGAACCGGAACCTCCACCCGCGCACGCTGTTAGCCCCATAGAGGCAATAGCAGCAATAACAAGTTTATTCATTACTGATTGAGATACTTTCATTTAGACTCCCCAAACTTTATTAAAAAACTTAAGCTTTAAGTCTGGAAATTCTACCCCCCCCCCCGCAAAATTTTTAAAGTATTTTTGCAATATTTAACACAATAACCTTCGGATTTAACTCGTTCTATTCGATGCATGATTTGGCGGCACGAAGATATGGAACGCTTATCGGGCTTATATCCACACGCCTCAAAATGACGAAAACGCTTATTTTTGCCTTAATCGGACAAAGAAAAACCGCAAGCTTTAAGCTTGCGGTTTTGTATTGAATAAACGCACCAAAGATTATTCATCCGTTACTTGGGTTTCAGCAGTCTCCTGCTCCACCTCTTGCCATTGTTGATGACGGCTGCGGTGGTAAGTCAAACCGGTACCGGCAGGAATCAAGCGACCGACGATGACGTTTTCTTTCAAACCACGCAATTCGTCTTGTTTGCCCATGATGGCGGCTTCGGTCAGAACGCGGGTGGTTTCTTGGAACGATGCGGCAGAAATGAAGCTGTCGGTAGACAGGGAGGCTTTGGTAATACCCAGCAATACGTTTTCGTAACGTGCCGGCTCTTTGCCTTCTTCCAAAGCTTTTTCATTGGCTGTCATCACATCGCCGCGTTCAACTTGCTCACCGGTAATGAATTCAGTTTCGCCTGAATCGACAATATTCACACGGCGCAGCATCTGACGAATGATGACTTCGATGTGTTTATCGGAAATCTTCACACCTTGCAGACGGTAAACCTCTTGCACCTCTTGGACAATGTAGCGTGCCAGTGCTTCGATACCTTGCAGACGCAGGATATCGTGCGGATCGACCGCGCCGTCCACAATGGTTTCTCCTCGGTTTACCACTTGACCGTCGTGTACCAAAATCTGTTTCTCTTTGGAAATCAAAGTCTCGTATGCTACACCGTCCACGTCAGTGATAATCAGACGTTGCTTGCCTTTGGTCTCTTTGCCGAAAGAAACGGTACCGGTGATTTCTGCCAACATACCGGCATCTTTCGGCACGCGTGCTTCAAACAATTCGGCAACGCGCGGCAGACCGCCGGTAATGTCGCGGGTTTTGGAAGAGGCTTGCGGGATACGCGCCAATACGTCGCCTTTACCGATTTCCTGACCTTCGCGTACGGTAATCACTGCGCCCACTGGGAACGCCATGGATACCGGAGTAGAAGTACCGGGAATACAGATTTCCAGACCGTTTTCATCCAACAATTTCACAGTCGGACGCAGCAGTTTGGATGCGCTGCTGGAACGGCGTTTACCGTCAATCACCACCAAAGTGGACAAACCGGTTACATCGTCAGTTTGTTTGGCAACGGTTACACCCTCTTCCACGTTTTCGAATTTCACCAAACCTGCGTGTTCGGTAATCATCGGACGGGTATGCGGATCCCAAGTTGCCAAGGTTTGACCGGCTTTAATGGCCATACCGTCTTGTACCAGCAGGATGGCACCGTAAGGTACTTTGTGGCGTTCGCGTTCACGGCCGATGTCATCATGAATCACGACTTCGCAAGAGCGGCCGATGACAACCAATTCGCCTTTGTTGTTGGCAACATAACGCATTTGGCTGCTGAATCGTGCCGTACCGTTGGATTTGGCTTCAACTTGGCTGGCTGCCGCCGCACGGGATGCCGCACCACCAATGTGGAACGTACGCATGGTCAACTGGGTACCCGGTTCACCAATGGATTGTGCAGCAATCACACCAACTGCTTCACCGGCGTTAACCAGCTTACCGCGTGCCAAGTCGCGACCATAACAGTGCGCACACAAGCCATGGCGGGTTTTACAAGTAATCGGGGTGCGGACTTTGACTTCATCGACACCGGATTGATCAATCATATCCACCAGTTTTTCAGTCAACAACGTACCGGCTTCAACCAATGTTTCGCCACTTGACGGATCGACAACGTCAGACGCGGTAACACGACCCAAAATACGATCGCGCAATGCTTCAATCACATCACCGCCTTGTACCACTGCTTTCATCACAAAGCCGTCTGAAGTGCCGCAATCGTCTTCAACAACGACCAAGTCTTGGGTTACGTCTACCAGACGACGGGTCAGGTAACCAGAGTTTGCGGTTTTCAATGCGGTATCCGCCAAACCCTTACGCGCACCGTGGGTCGCAATAAAGTATTGCAATACGGTCAGGCCTTCGCGGAAATTTGAGGTAATCGGCGTTTCAATAATCGAGCCGTCAGGTTTCGCCATCAAACCACGCATACCGGACAGCTGTTTAATCTGAGCCGCAGAACCACGGGCACCGGAGTCCGCCATCATATAAATGGAGTTGAATGACTCTTGATCGACTTCGTTGCCGTCACGGTCGATAACTTTTTGTTTGGACAAGTTATCCATCATCGCTTTAGCGATTTTATCGCCGGCACGACCCCAAATATCCACTACTTTGTTGTAGCGTTCGCCGTTGGTAACCAAACCTTGACGGTATTGGTCTTCGATTTCTTTAACCTCGGCATTGGCTTCAGCCAGCAAGGCCGCTTTTTCTTTCGGAATTTCCATATCGTCAACGGCAATGGAAATACCGCCTTTTGCCGCAAATCCGAAACCGGTGTACATCAGGTGGTCAGCAAAGATAACCGTATCGCGTAAGCCGCACAGACGGAACGATGCGTTAATCAGCTTGGAAATTTCTTTTTTCTTCAGTGCCTTGTTGATGTATTCGAACGGCAAGCCTTTAGGCAGGATTTCGCTCAACAATGCACGACCGACAGTCGTTTCGTAGCGGGTAACGACAGGTTCAAACTCACCTGCTTCGTTTTTCACCCATTCGCGCAGACGTACGGTGATTTTTGTACCCAGCTCAACCTGTTTGGTATGGTATGCACGATGCACTTCTTTCACATCAGCAAACAGACTGCCCTCACCTTTGGCATTGATGCGGTCTCGGGTCATGTAGTACAGACCCAATACGATGTCTTGGGAAGGTACGATAATTGGTTCGCCGTTTGCAGGAGACAATACGTTGTTTGAAGCCAGCATCAGGGTACGCGCTTCCATTTGCGCTTCCAAGCTCAATGGAACGTGTACCGCCATTTGGTCACCGTCAAAGTCGGCGTTAAACGCGGCACATACCAACGGATGCAGCTGAATGGCTTTACCTTCAATCAGAATAGGTTCAAACGCTTGAATACCCAAACGGTGCAGGGTCGGCGCACGGTTCAGCATAATCGGATGTTCACGAATGACTTCTTCCAAGATGTCCCATACTTCAGGTACTTCTTGTTCTACCAATTTTTTCGCTGCTTTAACGGTAGAGGCTAGACCTTGTTTTTCCAATTTGTGGAAAATGAACGGTTTAAACAGTTCCAAAGCCATTTTTTTCGGCAAACCGCATTGGTGCAGGCGCAAGTACGGGCCTACGGTAATCACGGAACGGCCGGAGTAGTCCACACGTTTACCCAGCAGGTTTTGGCGGAAGCGACCGCCTTTACCTTTAATCATGTCAGCCAATGATTTCAGCGGACGTTTGTTGGCGCCGGTCATGGCTTTACCGCGACGGCCGTTATCCAACAGAGAGTCAACCGCTTCTTGCAACATACGTTTTTCGTTACGGACGATGATGTCAGGAGCGTGCAGCTCCAGCAGGCGTTTCAGACGATTGTTACGGTTGATAACGCGACGGTATAAATCGTTCAAATCGGAAGTGGCAAAACGACCGCCGTCCAACGGAACCAGAGGACGCAAATCAGGCGGCAATACTGGCAGCACGTCCATAATCATCCACTCCAGTTTCATACCGGAACGGTGGAAGGCTTCCAACACTTTCAAGCGTTTGGCGATTTTTTTGATTTTGGTATCAGAACCGGTAGATTCCAGCTCTTGACGCAGGATTTCGATTTCACCTGCTACATTCAAGGTACGCAGCAATTCGCGGATACCTTCCGCACCCATTTTGGCATCGAAATCGTCGCCGTATTCGTCCAGCTTGTTGTAGTAATCGTCTTCAGTCAGCAATTGGCGGCGTTGCAGCGGAGTCATACCGGGGTCGGTTACCACAAATGCTTCAAAGTACAATACGCGCTCGATGTCGCGCAAAGTCATGTCCAACACCATGCCCAAACGAGAAGGCAGGGATTTCAAGAACCAAATGTGTGCGACGGGCGCGGCCAATTCAATATGGCCCATGCGTTCGCGGCGTACTTTGGACAGGGTTACTTCCACGCCGCATTTTTCACAGGTTACGCCTTTAAATTTCAAGCGTTTGTATTTTCCGCACAAGCATTCGTAGTCTTTGACCGGGCCAAAGATTTTGGCGCAGAACAAGCCGTCGCGCTCTGGTTTGAACGTACGGTAGTTGATGGTTTCAGGTTTTTTGACTTCGCCATAAGACCATGAGCGGATGGTTTCGGGAGAGGCAATACCGATTTTGATGGCATCAAACTCTTCTTCCATGCCGGCGGTTTGCAACGGATTAAATAAGTTCAACAAATTCATTTCTGCTCCTTAAAGGAAGTATTTTTACCGCGTGGCGGATTTTCGATATGGGTAGCGGCACAGCGTTTTCAGACGGCATTTCGTTTTTAAACATTGTCGGCTGCCCCGCATACCTGCAGAACAGTTCCCCTTATGCCGTCTGAAACCCATATCAGTAGCGTTCCAAATCGATATCCAAGCCCAGTGAGCGAATCTCTTTGACCAATACGTTGAAGGACTCAGGCATACCGGCATCGATTTTGTGTTCGCCTTTGACGATGTTCTCGTACATTTTGGTACGGCCGTTCACGTCGTCAGACTTCACAGTCAGCATCTCTTGCAGCGTGTATGCCGCACCGTATGCTTCTAATGCCCAAACCTCCATCTCACCGAAACGTTGGCCACCGAACTGAGCTTTACCGCCCAGAGGCTGCTGGGTAACCAGACTGTATGGACCGGTAGAACGGGCGTGCATTTTTTCGTCAACCAAGTGGTGCAGTTTCAGATAGTGCATCACACCGACTGTAACCTTGCGGTCAAATGCTTCGCCTGAACGGCCGTCATACAGCGTAATTTGAGTTTTACTGTCGTTGAAGCCCAGTTTCTCAACCTCAGGATCTTCGCTTGGGTAAGCCAAGTTCAACATTTCGCGGATTTCAGACTCTTTCGCACCGTCAAACACCGGCGAAGCGAAAGATGCACCTTTACGCAGGTTGGAAGCCAATTCGATGATTTCTTCATCTGTCAGGCTGTCCAAATCTTCTTTCTTACCGCTACCGTTGTAGAGCTTGTTCAAGAATTCACGCAGCTCGCCGGCTTTGCGTTGCTCTTTCAGCATACGGTCGATACGTTCGCCGATACCTTTTGCTGCCCAACCCAAGTGAACTTCCAAAATCTGACCGATGTTCATACGGGAAGGTACGCCCAACGGGTTCAGTACGATGTCTACCGGACGGCCGTCAGCCATGTAAGGCATATCTTCCACCGGCAGAATGCGTGATACCACACCTTTGTTACCGTGGCGACCCGCCATTTTGTCACCGGCTTGCAGACGGCGTTTGATGGCGATAAATACTTTCACCATTTTTTGTACGCCCGGTTGCAGCTCGTCGCCTTGGGTCAGTTTTTTCTTCTTGATCTCATACAACTCATCCGCTTCTTCGCGTTTTTGTTGCAGGCTCAATTTAATCAGTTCCAACTGTTTGGCCAAGTCTTCGTCAGCCAGACGGATGTCAAACCAATCATGTTTGCTGGACAGGCTTGCCAAATATTCGGTAGTGATTTCGCTGCCTTTAGCCAGCTTCATCGGACCACCATTGGCTTTTTGACCTACAATCATACGTTCGATACGGTCGAATGCGTCATTATCGAAAATACGCAATTGATCGCCCAAATCTTGACGGTAACGTTTCAATTCAGAATCAATAATGGATTGAGCACGTTTATCGCGTTGGATACCTTCACGAGTGAAGACTTGAACGTCGATAACGGTACCGCTCATGCCGGTAGGCATACGCAATGAAGTATCTTTTACGTCGGATGCTTTTTCGCCAAAGATGGCACGCAGCAGTTTTTCTTCAGGAGTCAGTTGGGTTTCGCCTTTAGGTGTTACTTTACCAACCAATACATCGCCGGCTTCAACTTCTGCACCGATATATACGATACCGGATTCATCCAAACGGTTTTGCATACGTTCGGACAAGTTCGGAATATCGCGGGTAATGTCTTCCGCACCCAGCTTGGTGTCACGTGCAACAACGTTCAGCTCTTCAATGTGAATCGAAGTGTAACGATCGTCCGCAGCCACTTTTTCAGAAATCAGAATTGAGTCTTCATAGTTATAACCGTTCCATGGCATGAAGGCGATGGTCATATTTTGACCCAAAGCCAATTCGCCCAAATCAGTGGATGCACCGTCAGCAATCAAATCGCCGCGTTGCAAAACGTCGCCTGCTTTGACGGCAGGACGCTGATTGATATTGGTAGATTGGTTGGAACGGGTGAATTTAACCAAGTTGTAAATATCGACACCCACTTCACCGGCAGTCGCTTCATCGTCATGAACACGAATCACAACACGGTTAGCATCTACATACTCAACCACACCACCGCGGCGGGCAACGATTGCAGTTGCAGAGTCAACAGCAACAGAACGTTCGATACCGGTACCGACCATTGGTTTTTCAGGACGCAGGCAAGGTACAGCCTGACGTTGCATGTTGGCACCCATCAATGCACGGTTCGCGTCATCATGTTCCAAGAATGGAATCAGAGATGCTGCAACGGATACCACTTGACCGGTTGCCACGTCCATATATTGAACGCGGTCAGGCGTTGCCATAATGGTTTCGCCTTTTTCACGACAAGTGACCAAGTCGCCAATCAAATTACCGTCTTTGTCCAAATCAGCATTTGCCTGTGCAATCACATAACGGCCTTCTTCGATAGCAGACAAGTAGTCAATTTCTTCAGTTACTTTGCCATCGACAACACGGCGGTAAGGGGTTTCCAAGAAACCATAATCATTGGTACGCGCATAAACGGACAATGAGTTAATCAAACCGATATTCGGACCTTCAGGTGTTTCAATCGGACATACACGGCCATAGTGGGTCGGATGTACGTCTCGGACCTCAAAGCCTGCACGTTCGCGAGTCAAACCGCCCGGGCCCAATGCAGATACACGGCGTTTATGGGTAACTTCAGACAATGGGTTGGTCTGATCCATAAATTGGCTCAATTGGCTGGAGCCGAAGAATTCTTTGATGGCGGCAGAAACAGGTTTCGCATTGATCAAGTCATGCGGCATCAAGTTCTCAGATTCTGCTTGGTTCAAACGCTCTTTAACGGCACGTTCCACACGGGCCAAACCGCTGCGGAATTGGTTTTCAGTCAGCTCGCCTACCGAACGTACTCGGCGGTTACCCAAGTGATCGATATCGTCCACTTCGCCATGACCGTTACGCAACTCGACCAAAGTCGCAATCGAGGCGACAATATCTTCGACGCTCAGGACATAACCGCCTTTGTCGGCAGCACCGGCAAACGTTTCGTTTAACAGGCGGCCGTACCAAGAGTTTTGTTGGGCTTCGGACAGTTTTTGTTCGTATGTGCGCGTATTAAATTTCATACGGCCTACGCGGGACAAATCATAGCTGTCTTCACTGAAGAACAAGCGGTTAAACAATTGCTCGACTGCCTCTTCGGTGGGCGGTTCGCCCGGACGCATCATACGGTAAATCGCAACACGCGCCGCCTGCCGGCCGGCAGTCTCATCCGTACGCAAGGTATTGGAGATATAAGCACCCTGATCCAGCTCATTGATATAAAGGGTCGTAATTTCTTTTACGCCGTTGATATCAAATTTGGCCAACAACTCTTCTGTAATTTCATCATTGGCAGAAGCCAATACCTCGCCGGTTTCCGAATCAATCAAATCGGCAGCCAATGCTTTGCCCAGCAGGCTTTCCGGTTCTACATCCAAACGGGTCAGGCCTGCATTGGTAATATCACGGATATTTTTCGCAGTAATGCGCTTACCTTTGGCAACCAATACATTGCCTTCTTTATCCAAGATATCGACCTTGGCAGTTTCGCCTTTCAGACGGCCTGCGACCAAATCGGTTTGAACACCGTTTGAAGACAAATAAAACGTTTCTTTGTCGTAGAAAATATCCAAGATTTGCTCATTGTTGTAGCCCAAAGCCTTCAACAAAATCGTTACCGGCATTTTACGGCGGCGGTCGATACGGAAATACAGCAAATCTTTCGGATCAAATTCAAAATCCAACCATGAACCACGGTAGGGAATGATGCGGGCGGAGAATAACAATTTGCCGGAAGAGTGCGTCTTACCTTTGTCATGCTCGAAGAATACGCCGGGCGAACGGTGCAACTGGGAAACAATCACACGCTCTGTGCCGTTAATCACAAAAGAACCGCTCGGGGTCATCAACGGAATTTCGCCCATATACACTTCGTTTTCACGAACTTCTTTTACCGTCGGTTTAGATGCTTCCTTATCCAAAATCACCAAACGGATACGCGCGCGCAATGGGGCTGCATAAGTGATTCCGCGCAATTGACATTCAGGAATATCGAACAAAGGCTCGCCCAATGTGTAATGAACAAACTCCAATCGCGCATAACCGTTATGGCTCACAATCGGGAAAATAGAATTAAATGCCGCTTGCAGACCGTCATCGGTACGTTTGTCAAAAGCATTTTCCAGCTGCAAAAACTTCGCATAAGAATCAATTTGGGTTGCCAGCAGGAAAGGAACATCTAAAACATTTTCCCGCTTTGCAAAACTCTTACGGATACGTTTTTTCTCGGTAAACGAATAGCTCATATACACTCCGAAAAGCAATTTTAAATAATAGACCGTCTGAAACAACGGTATGCATCAATTTAATATTTACATTTATTTGCAATGATTTTATAAAGACTATGCAAATAAATGTAAACAATGCTTGATGCTTATTTTAAGAAGCAAAATAAGGCTGGCAGAAAACTGCCAGCCTTCATAGGAAGCATCAAATTATTTGATTTCGACTTTAGCGCCTGCTTCTTCCAGTTGTTTTTGGATGTCTTCGGCTTCGGCTTTAGAAACACCCTCTTTAATGGTTTTAGGTGCGCCGTCAACGATGTCTTTAGCTTCTTTCAGACCCAAACCAGTAATTGCACGGACAACTTTAATCACGCCAACTTTTTGATCGCCGGCAGAAGCCAAAACGACATCAAATTCGGTTTTTTCTTCAGCAGCGGCCGCACCGGCACCAGCAGGACCTGCAACTGCAACAGCAGCAGCAGAAACGCCGAATTTTTCTTCAAAAGCTTTAACCAAGTCATTCAACTCCATTACGGTCAAAGAACCAACTGCTTCCAAAATGTCTTCTTTAGTAATAGCCATGCTATTTTACTCCAAATATTGTATTAAAAAATAATTGATTAACAGAAACAAAATCGATTAAGCGACTTCTTCGCCGGCTTTTTTCTCTGCCAAAGCAGCCAAACCACGCGCAAAGCCCGATACAGGGGCTTGCATAACGAACAACAGTTTGGACAACAGCTCTTCGCGGCTCGGAATAGAAGCCAACTCAGCAACCTGAGCAGCATTCATTACTTCGCCATTGTAAGAACCGGCTTTAACGACAATTTTGTCATCTTTTTTCGCGAATTGGTGCAACACTTTAGCAGCAGCAACAGCATCTTCAGAAGCAGCGTAAACCAACGGACCAACCATTTGATCGGCCAATTCTGCGAATGAAGTACCTTGCACTGCACGACGAGCCAAAGTATTTTTCAGAACGCGCAAATAAACGCCTTCTTTACGTGCATTCGCACGAAGCTCAGTCATACTGGAAACACTGATACCGCGATATTCAGCAACTACGAGGGTTTGAGCGTTAGCAATTGCCGCGCTAATTTCCTCGACCGCCACTTTCTTGGTTTCAATATTGAGACTCAAGGTCTACCTCCCACTGTTTATAAACAGGACACCAAAACGATATCCCACCAGCGCGGTAACCTAAAAAGACATCTTACAAGCAATCTTGCAATGTGTTTCAGGACTACCGTCTGCGTAGGGCAGTTACGATTAAATCTTACGATCCCTACGGTCTTGGACATCTACTTAATTTTAAGTAGCCCAAATTCAGGCAATCCAGAAAACCGGATCACCTGAAAATTTCTTAGTTGTTCACGCTTGCAGTATCAATGCGAACACCCAAACCCATAGTGCTGGATACAGCAACTTTTTTCAGGTACTGACCTTTAGCAGCAGCAGGTTTGGCTTTAACGATAGCATCCAGCAACGCATTGAAGTTTTCTTTCAAGTCAGCTTCAGCGAAAGAAGCACGACCGATAGTTGCATGAACGATACCAGCTTTATCTGTACGGTATTGTACTTGACCTGCTTTTGCATTTTTAACTGCTTCAGCAACGTTAGGAGTAACAGTACCTACTTTGGGGTTTGGCATCAGACCACGAGGACCCAAGATGGTACCCAACTGACCAACAATACGCATTGCATCAGGAGAAGCAATAACAACGTCAAAGTTCAGATTACCAGCTTTAATTTCAGCAGCCAGATCTTCAAAACCGACAATATCTGCACCAGCTTCTTTAGCAGCATCTGCATTTGCACCTTGAGTAAACACAGCTACGCGAGTTGTTTTACCGGTACCTTTAGGCAGAACGACTGAACCACGAATGACTTGGTCAGATTTACGAGGATCAACACCCAGGTTGAAAGATACGTCAACAGACTCGTCAAATTTAGCAGTAGCAGCTTTTTTAACCAGAGCAATTGCTTCGTCGATTGCGTACAGTTTGTTAGCTTCAACAGAAGAGCGCAGAGCTTTCAAGCGTTTAGATACTTTAGCCATTATACAACACCCTCCACATCCAAGCCCATTGAGCGAGCAGAGCCAGCGATAGTACGAACAGCGGCATCCAGATCAGCAGCAGTCAAATCAGGCTCTTTAGTTTTAGCAATTTCTTCCAACTGAGCTCGGGTCAATTTACCCACTTTGTTAGTCAGAGGATTAGAACTACCTTTTTGCAGACCAGCAGCTTTTTTCAACAAGATAGAAGCTGGTGGAGTTTTCATCACAAAAGTGAATGATTTATCTGCAAATGCAGTAATAACAACTGGAATTGGCAAACCAGGTTCCATACCTTGGGTTGCAGCATTAAATGCTTTACAGAATTCCATGATGTTCAAACCACGTTGACCCAAAGCAGGACCAACTGGAGGAGATGGATTGGCTTTACCTGCAGGAATTTGCAGTTTAATGTAGCCGATAATTTTCTTTGCCACTTTTATAGGACTCCTAGAAACGGGTATAACGCGGAACCATTTCCGCTCCCCAAATTAATTTTTAATTTTATCGTTTTAATACTTATTTTTCAAGTATAAAATTAGTTAATCTTCTCAACTTGCCCAAACTCCAGCTCGACAGGTGTTTCACGACCAAATATCTGAACAGATACACGCAACTTGTTCCGTTCATAATTAACTTCATCAACAACACCATTAAAATCGGCAAACGGCCCCTCATTCACACGTATCTGCTGACCAACTTCAAATTCGATTTTTGGTTTGGGTTTCTCAGCACCAGTTTGAACCTGTTGCAAAATAATTTCAGCTTCTCTTTGGCTAATAGGCATGGGTTTATTAGCCGTTCCTCCGATAAATCCGGAAACACGAGGCGTACTCTTTACAAGATACCAAGAATCATCCGTCATTTCCATTTCCACCAACACATACCCCGGATATGACTTTCTTTCACCAATAGTCTTACGACCATTGCGAATATCAACAACTTTCTCTACAGGCACCAGAATTTGTCCGAAATAATCTCCCATCTCCTCACGGGTAATTCTCTCTTCCAATGTTCGTTGGACATTCTTCTCAAATCCTGAATACGCTTGTACAACATACCATTTTTTTGCCATTTCAACCTTCCCTTCTCAGCAACACATCAAAAAATAACCATGAGATTGCCGTATCTGCCACATAGATAAATATAGAAAGCACAGCTACAAACACTATAACAAACATAGTCATTTTGACGGCATCTTCTCGCTTGGGCCAAACTACTTTTTTAAACTCTAACCAAGAGTTTGAGAAATATGCGAAGAGCCCTTCCCTACCAATATTGGATGAAGGCTCCTTATTCCCCTCGACCAACTGACCTACCTTGGCAGTCTTTTTCTCAGACGTATGTTCTGTCATATTATTTACCCACTACAGTATCTGACTTTTCTTGATCCATACAAATGGCAAGAGAATTTACCGAATTATAAATACAAAAAAATTAACCAGCACAAGGCCGGTTAATTTTTTTATTTGGCAGGCCAAGAGGGTCTCGAACCCCCAACCCTCGGTTTTGGAGACCGATACTCTACCAATTGAGCTATTGGCCTCTAAACTTAAGCGATAACAGAAGAAACCACGCCGGCACCCACGGTACGGCCGCCTTCGCGAATCGCAAAGCGCAGACCTTCTTCCATAGCGATAGGCGCAATCAGTTCTACAGTAATGGTTACGTTCTCACCCGGCATTACCATTTCCACACCTTCTTCCAAAGTAACCGCACCGGTTACGTCGGTAGTACGGAAGTAGAATTGTGGACGGTAGTTAGCGAAGAACGGAGTGTGACGGCCGCCCTCTTCTTTGCTCAGTACGTATACTTCTGCTTTGAATTTGGTGTGCGGAGTGATGGTGCCGGGTTTGGCCAATACCTGACCGCGTTCCACGTCTTCACGTTTGGTACCGCGCAGCAATACGCCTACGTTGTCGCCCGCCTGACCTTCGTCCAGCAGTTTGCGGAACATTTCAACGCCGGTACAGGTGGTTTTTTGGGTTTCTTTCAGACCGACGATTTCGATCTCGTCGCCAACGTGGATGACACCGCGCTCTACACGGCCGGTTACTACGGTACCGCGTCCGGAGATAGAGAACACGTCTTCGATAGGCAGCAGGAACGGTTTGTCCACGGCACGCTCGGGAGTCGGGATGTAGCTGTCCAATGCGGCAGCCAGTTCGAAGATTTTTTCTTCATAAGCGGCATCGCCTTCCAAGGCTTTCAGTGCGGAACCTTGTACGATCGGGCAGTCGTCGCCGGGGAAGTCGTAGCTGGACAGCAGGTCGCGGATTTCCATCTCAACCAGTTCCAACAGCTCGGCATCGTCAACCATGTCGCATTTGTTCATGAACACGATGATGTAAGGTACGCCTACTTGGCGGGCCAACAGGATGTGTTCGCGAGTTTGCGGCATAGGGCCGTCG
>NZ_CAUIXH010000032.1:0-11402 GCF_962707005.1 Neisseria basseii
CGTCGGCGCGCCCGCACCCAAAGCCCCCGCCAAACCGGCTCTGCCCGCGGCTAAAAAATAGGGGAACCTGTAAAGGAAGGGACATCGGCTGCCGCCGGTGCTTTTTTGTTTGGAAGGGAAATGGCTGGAAAAAGACCTGCGCTATATCGGGGAATGAATCGATGCAAAGGAAATGCCGTCTGAACATGCGTTCGGGCGGCGTTTTTATAACAAAAATACTTCATGGCGGTTGGTTTTATGCCTGTCTAAGTTTTTGTGTCGTGCATACCTGAAGATTTCAGACGGCATCGGTTTATGCCGTCTGAAAAGTGTATTCCGTTTCAGTTTGTAAGCTATGGCAGTCTGTTTGTCTTGTGTTTTGCGCAATTGCCCTTATTTTTAGCCGTGATTTTATTTTGAATTAGATGAAAAGATGAGTAATCAAGATTTTTATGCGACGCTGGGTGTGGCAAGAACAGCTACCGATGATGAGATTAAAAAAGCCTACCGTAAATTGGCGATGAAATACCATCCCGACCGCAATCCTGACAATAAAGAGGCGGAAGAGAAGTTTAAAGAAGTACAAAAGGCGTATGAAACTTTGTCCGACAAGGAAAAGCGCGCTATGTACGACCAATACGGTCATGCGGCGTTTGAAGGAGGCGGACAGGGGGGCTTCGGAGGGTTTGGCGGATTTGGCGGTGCGCAGGGTTTTGACTTTGGGGATATTTTCAGCCAAATGTTTGGAGGCGGTTCGGGGCGCGCCCAGCCTGATTATCAGGGTGAGGACGTTCAAGTCGGTATCGAAATCACGCTTGAAGAAGCCGCAAAAGGTGTGAAGAAACGCATCAATATTCCGACTTATGAAGCGTGTGATGTCTGTAACGGCAGCGGCGCGAAACCGGGGACATCCCCGGAAACCTGCCCGACTTGCAAAGGTTCGGGTACGGTACACATCCAGCAGGCGATTTTCCGTATGCAGCAGACTTGTCCGACCTGCCACGGTGCAGGCAAACACATTAAAGAACCTTGCGTCAAATGCCGTGGCGCGGGGCGGAATAAGGCGGTCAAGACGGTGGAAGTCAATATTCCCGCCGGTATCGATGACGGGCAGCGTATCCGTTTGAGCGGCGAAGGCGGGCCGGGTATGCACGGCGCGCCTGCCGGCGACCTGTATGTAACCGTCCGCATTCGGGCGCATAAGATTTTCCAACGCGACGGCTTGGATTTGCATTGCGAACTGCCGATCAGTTTTGCCACGGCTGCTTTGGGTGGGGAGTTGGAAGTGCCGACCTTGGACGGCAAAGTTAAGCTCACCGTCCCCAAAGAAACCCAAACCGGCAGGAGGATGCGCGTGAAGGGTAAGGGTGTCAAATCTTTACGCAGCAGCGCGACCGGAGATTTGTACTGCCATATTGTTGTCGAAACGCCTGTCAATTTGACCGACCGTCAAAAAGAGCTTTTGGAAGAATTTGAGCGGATTTCTACCGGTTTGGAAAACCAAACACCGCGCAAGAAATCGTTTTTAGACAAGCTGCGCGATTTATTTGATTGATTTTAAGGTTTGGAAACAAGCAGCAGTATCGGGGGTATCTCCCTGATACTGCTGTTTTTGTTTGTTTGGAAATAGTTTTTATTTTCAATGGGGTATAGGGCAGGGTGGGATAACTGTTTTTTAACTTAACATTATGCAGGGGTCTGTTGTCAGTTGCATTTGGAAAACTGGGATGCCGCCGCCTCATGGTTGGGTTTGGCGTTCTTCGTTACCGGGATGTTTTTCTTTGCACAGCGCGTACTGAAGGCGGGTAGGTAGCCTGTCGGAAAAAATGCCGTCTGAAACGTTCAGACGGCATTTTTTATCGGGAAAGCGTAAGGCGGAGCTTTTCGGCTTGCGCCCACGCTTTACCGGCAAGATCTTTGGGCGACAGCAGCGGCTCGGTTTGAAGCGGCCAGCCTATGCCTATTGCCGGGTCGTTCCATATTAAAACCTGTTCGGCTTCCGGCTTGTAATAATCCGTGCATTTGTAGACAAGTTCAGCCATATCGCTCAAAACGTAAAAACCGTGTGCGAAGCCTTCGGGTATCCAAAGCTGGTATTGGTTTTGTGCCGACAGGGTTACGCCTGCCCATTTGCCGAAAGTTGGCGAACCTTCTCGCATATCGACGGCTACGTCGAACACTTCACCGACAACTACGCGTACGAGTTTGCCTTGCGTGTTTTCGGTTTGGTAGTGCAGGCCGCGCAATACGCCTTTGCGTGATTGGGAATGGTTTTCCTGAACAAAGGTTCGGTCGGCAATATTTTCTTTGAACCATCCGTTGCGGAAGGTTTCCATAAAAAAACCGCGCCCGTCTTTGAAGACTTGCGGTTTTAAAATTTTTACGTCGGGGAGGGCGGTGTCGATGATGTCCATAAAGTCCTTTGGCGGTATCGTTACCGCTGTTTTTTGCGGTTTGGATGCCGTCTGAATGCCGTCGGGGCGTTCAGACGGCATTTATTTGCCGATCAGATGCAGCAGGTATTGCCCGTAGGCGGTTTTTTCCAAATGTTTTGCGCGTGTTTCTACATCTTTTTTCGTCAGCCAGCCGTTGCGCCAGGCGATTTCTTCTAGGCAGGCGATGTGCAGGTTTTGGATGTTTTGTACGGTTTGGACGAAGGAAGCCGCCTCGTGCAGGCTTTCGTGCGTGCCGGTGTCCAACCACGCGAAACCGCGTCCCAATATTTGGACGGACAGCGAGCCGTCTTCCAGATACAGAAGGTTGAGGTCGGAAATTTCGAGTTCGCCGCGTGCGGACGGCGTGAGCTGTTTGGCGAACTCGACAGCGCGGTTGTCGTAGAAGTACAAGCCGGTTACCGCCCAATCGGATTTGGGCTGTTGCGGTTTCTCTTCGATAGACAGGGCGTTGAAATTTTCGTCAAATTCAACCACGCCGAAACGCTCGGGGTCTTTGACCTGATAAGCAAACACGGTTGCACCGTGGGTCTTGGCGGCGGTCTGTTTCAATGTTTGCGTAAATGATTGACCGTAAAAAATATTGTCGCCCAAAACCAAGCAAACATTGTCGTTGCCGATAAATTCTTCGCCGATGATAAATGCCTGTGCCAAGCCGTCCGGACTGGGTTGCACGGCATAACTGATGGAAATGCCGAAATCGCTGCCGTCGCCAAGCAGGCGTTTGAAAGAGGCGTTGTCTTCGGGCGCGGTAATCACCAAAATATCGCGGATTCCCGCCAGCATCAATACGGACAGGGGATAGTAAATCATGGGCTTGTCGTACACGGGCAGGAGCTGTTTGGACACGCCGCGCGTGATGGGGTAGAGGCGCGTGCCGCTGCCGCCTGCCAGTATGATGCCTTTCATCTTTGCTTTCTTCCTTTGCGATGGGTTTTCAGACGGCATTGCGTCGGGATGCCGTCTGAAAACTATTTGTCCGTACCTAAACGTTCCAAACGATAGCTGCCGTTCAATACATTTTGCCACCAGGTTTTGTTGTCCAGATACCATTGCACGGTTTTGCGGAGGCCGGATTCAAAAGTTTCCAAAGGCTGCCAGCCCAAATCCCGCCTGATTTTCGCCGCATCGACGGCGTAGCGCACATCATGGCCGGGACGGTTGGGGACAAAGGTAATCAAATCTTTATAACGCGCCACACCTGCCGGTTTTTCGGGGGCGAGTTCTTCCAAGAGGGCGCAGATGGTTTTGACGACTTCAATATTGGCTTTTTCATTGTGTCCGCCGATATTGTAGGTTTCGCCGGCAACGCCTTCGGTAACGACCTGATACAGCGCGCGCGCGTGGTCTTCGACAAACAGCCAGTCGCGGATTTGCGCCCCGTCGCCGTAAACGGGCAGCGGTTTGCCGTCGAGCGCGTTCAGAATCATCAAAGGAATGAGTTTTTCGGGGAATTGTCGGGGCCCGTAATTATTGGAACAGTTGCTGACAATGGCGGGCAGCCCGTAAGTCCGTTGCCACGCGCGGACAAGATGATCGGAAGATGCTTTAGATGCGGCATAAGGATTGGACGGCGCGTAGGGCGCGGTTTCGGCAGACAAATCGTCCGTGCCGCTTAAATCGCCATAAACTTCATCGGTAGAAATATGGTGGAAACGGAAGGCTTCGTACTGTTCAGACGGCATTTGCTGCCAATAGGCGCGCGCAGCTTCAAGCAGATTGAATGTGCCGACGATATTGGTTTGGATAAATTCTCCTGCAGAATCGATAGAGCGGTCGACATGGCTTTCCGCAGCCAAGTGCATCACGGCATCAGGCCGGTGTTGTGCGAATACGCGGTCGAGTTCGGCGCGGTCGCAGATATCCACTTGCTCAAAAGCGTAGCGGGGATTATCGGCAATGTCGGTCAGCGATTCGAGATTGCCCGCGTAGGTCAGTTTGTCGAGGTTGACGACGGAATCTTGGGTGTTTTGGATAATATGGCGGACAACGGCAGAACCGATAAAGCCCGCGCCGCCGGTAACGAGGATGGTTTTTTTATTTGCGGTTTGCATTTAATCCCCGTATCCGTCGGGGTTGCGGCTGACCCAACGCCACGAATCCTCCATCATTTGAGCAAGGCAGCGTTTGGTTTCCCAGCCTGTCTGTTGTTTGGTATAGGACGGATCGGCAAAGGAACACGCCAAGTCGCCGGCGCGGCGGGGTTTGATTTGGTAAGGAATGCTCAAACCGGATGCGGCTTCAAAGGCGCGGATGATTTCCAAAACCGAATAGGCGCGCCCCGAACCCAAGTTGAACAAATGTACGCCGGAAAGGCCGCCTTTTGCCTTCATTGCCGCGATATGCCCTTCTGCCAAATCCATCACATGAATATAGTCGCGCATTCCCGTACCGTCGGGGGTCGGATAATCGCCGCCGAATACCGACAGTTGCGGCAGCCTGCCCGAAGCCACTTGGCAGATATAGGGCAAAAGGTTGTTGGGAATACCGTTGGGCTGTTCGCCGATCAAGCCGCTTTCGTGTGCGCCGATCGGATTGAAATAGCGCAACAGGATGACGCTCCAACGCGGATCGGCTTTTTGGATGTCGGTTAACATCCGTTCCACCATCGCTTTGGACGCACCGTAAGGATTAGCGGTATCGCCCGGGCGCATATCTTCCGTATAGGGGACTTTTTCCGCATCGCCGTAAACGGTTGCCGACGAGCTGAATACGATTTTGAACACGCCCGCGCGCGCCATTTCTTCCGCCAGCACCAGGCTGCCGTAAACATTATTGCCGTAATATTTCATCGGCTCGGCAACGCTTTCCCCCACTGCCTTCAAACCGGCAAAATGGATGACGGATTCGATTTCGTGTTCCGAAAAAATCTGCCTCAAAATCTGACGGTCGCGGATGTCGCCCTGATAAAACGGTATGTTTCTGCCGGTAATTTGCCGAAGGCGCGGGAGGACGGCGGCAGACGAGTTGCACAGATTATCCAGAATCACGGCATCGTAACCGGATTGGACGAGCGAGACGGCGGTGTGCGAACCGATAAAGCCGGTGCCGCCGGTAATCAGGACGGTCATAAACATTCCTTTCAGATTGTATCGGGCAAAGTATATCAGTATTATCTTCATCTTTTCCAAACGATTACCCACATTGCGCCGTCGGCTGTTCAGACGGCATCACGGAGGCAATTTATGAACATCACCCAAATCCTCTCCCAAGAACTCTCCGCCACCGCCGCGCAAATCACTGCCGCCGTCGAGCTTTTGGACGACGGCGCGACCGTACCCTTTATCGCGCGTTACCGTAAAGAAGCCACGGGCGGGCTGGACGATACGCAGCTGCGCCAGCTTGCCGAGCGGCTGCAATATCTGCGCGAGTTGGAAGAGCGCAAAGCCGTTGTGTTAAAAAGCATTGAAGAGCAAGGCAAGCTTTCAGACGACCTCAGGGCGCAAATCGAAGCCGCCGACAACAAAACCGCGCTGGAAGACCTGTATCTGCCCTACAAGCCCAAACGCCGCACCAAGGCGCAAATCGCGCGCGAACACGGTTTGCAGCCGCTGGCGGACGTGTTGCTTGCCGAGCAGCCTCAGGACGTGGAAGCCGCCGCGCAGGGCTACCTGAACGAAAACGTCCCCGACACCAAGGCCGCGTTGGACGGCGCGCGCGCGATTCTGATGGAGCAGTTTGCCGAAGACGCGGAACTCATCGGCACGCTGCGCGACAAGCTGTGGAACGAAGCCGAAATCCATGCGCAAGTCGTTGAAGGAAAAGAAACCGAAGGCGAAAAATTCAGCGATTATTTCGACCACCGCGAACCCGTCCGCGCCATGCCCAGCCACCGCGCGCTGGCGGTTTTGCGCGGCCGCAACGAAGGCGTGTTGAACATCGCGCTCAAATACCAGCCTGACGACACGCTGATTACCCAGCAAAGCGAATACGAGCAAATCATCGCCCGCTGTTTCAAGGTTTCAGACGACCACAAATGGCTGCGCGACACCGTGCGCCTGACTTGGCGCGCGAAAATCTTTTTGTCGTTGGAGCTTGAAGCCCTAAATCGTTTGAAAGAAGCCGCCGACACCGATGCGATTACCGTGTTCGCCCGCAATCTCAAAGACTTGCTGCTCGCCGCACCCGCCGGACGGCTGACCACGCTGGGCCTCGACCCCGGCTACCGCAACGGCGTGAAATGTGCCGTGGTGGACGACACGGGCAAGCTGCTGGATACCGTCATCGTCTATTTGCATCAAGAAAACAATATGTTGGCAACGCTGTCGCGCCTGATTAAACAACACGGCGTGAAGCTCATTGCCATCGGCAACGGCACCGCCAGCCGCGAAACCGACAAAATCGCGGGCGAACTGGTGCGCGGAATGCCGGAAATGGGGCTGCACAAAATCGTCGTTTCCGAAGCCGGCGCGTCGATTTATTCCGCGTCCGAACTGGCGGCGCGCGAGTTCCCCGACTTGGACGTTTCCCTGCGCGGCGCGGTGTCCATTGCCCGCAGGCTGCAAGACCCGCTTGCCGAGTTGGTCAAAATCGACCCCAAATCCATCGGCGTGGGGCAGTATCAGCACGACGTAAACCAAAGCCAGCTCGCCAAATCGCTGGACGCGGTGGTCGAAGACTGCGTGAACGCCGTCGGTGTGGACGTGAACACCGCTTCCGCCCCACTCTTGGCGCGGATTTCCGGTTTGAATCAAACCCTTGCCCAAAACATTGTCGCCTACCGCGATGAAAACGGCGCGTTCGACAGCCGCAAAAAATTGCTGAAAGTGCCGCGTTTGGGCGAAAAAACCTTCGAGCAGGCGGCAGGCTTTTTGCGGATTAACGGTGGCACAGAGCCGCTGGACGCGAGCGCGGTGCATCCCGAAGCCTATCCCGTCGTCGCCAAAATGCTGGCGCAACAAGGCATTACCGCCGCCGAACTCATCGGCAACCGCGAGCGCGTGAAGCAAATCAAAGCGTCCGACTTCACCGACGAACGCTTCGGACTGCCGACCATTCTGGACATCCTGTCCGAGCTGGAAAAACCCGGCCGCGATCCGCGCGGCGCGTTTCAGACGGCATCGTTTGCCGAAGGCATCCACGAAATCAGCGACTTGCAAGTTGGCATGATACTTGAAGGCGTGGTCTCCAACGTCGCCAACTTCGGCGCGTTTGTGGACATCGGCGTCCATCAGGACGGCTTGGTGCACATCTCCGCCCTGTCTAATAAATTCGTCCAAGACCCGCGCGACGTGGTGAAAGCCGGCGACGTGGTGAAAGTGAAAGTGCTGGAAGTCGATGCCGCCAGAAAACGGATTGCGCTGACCATGCGCTTGGATGACGAACCGGGCAGTGCTGCCAAAGGCAACAGGCCGTCTGAAACCCGACATCAAGAACGCCGCGACCGCAAACCCCAACGCAACGACCGCGCCCCAACCAATTCGGCAATGGCGGATGCGTTTGCGAAGCTGAAGCGGTAAGTCCGACAGTAGGGATGTACAGCGACAGATGCAGCGGCGGGTTTTGCTCCCGCCTTTTCTGTTGTTTCAAATATGTGTATTCCCATGATGCCGTCTGAAGACTGTTCAGAAGGCATTTGATTTGGCTGTGGCAGGGGCATGGCGACAGGCGTATAGTTTCAAATTATTGCCAACCTGTTTAAATAAGGAGTCCGAACCATGAAGAAATTGATGTTTGCCGCGCTGGCATCCTGTTTTTCGGTTTCTGCGTTTGCGGCGTGTGCCGACAGCCGGCAGCAGTGCGTGATTTATAAAAACGGCAATGTCGCGGCGGAGGGCGGCTGTACGGTCAGCAAGTGCCAAAGTGCCGATGCGCAAGTGTTGAAGTGGAAGATGAAAAACGGCAAAGGCGTAACCGTTGAAATCGGCAAAGACGGCAAGGTTTCGGTGAACAAAAAACCGGGAGCGAAAGCGGCCAACAGCAATGCGGCAGGTATGGGTTTGACGTGTTATGCCGCCGATGCGGACAAGCGCGAGCAGTTCTGTTCGACCAATTATTGAACAGGTGCGGATGCCCGATGCCGTCTGAACGGAGTTTCAGACGGCATTTTGTTTGTAAAAAATAGTTGTAAAAAACGGCAATTCTTTGACAAGCCTTAACTGTTCCCCTAATATCTTCGCGCCTGCGCCCCTTCGGGCGGACATAAAGAAAAACATTTTAGGAGGTCAAACGATATGGAATGGGCGTTTAATAGTTATTACACCTTGATTGCCGCCACTTTGGTTTTGTTGGTCGGCAAGGTTTTAGTTAAGAAAATCAAAATCTTGCGTGATTTTAACATCCCCGAACCCGTGGCGGGCGGGCTGATTGCCGCGATTATCCTGTTTGCGCTGCACGAGGCGTACGGCGTGAGCTTCAAATTTGAAAAACCGCTGCAAGATGCGTTTATGCTGATTTTCTTCACGTCCATCGGCTTGAGCGCGGATTTTTCCCGTTTGAAGGCGGGCGGTTTGCCGCTGGTGGTTTTTACCGCGATTGTGGGCGGATTTATCCTGGTGCAAAACTTTGTCGGGGTCGGACTGGCTTCCGCTTTGGGTTTGGATCCGCTCATCGGTCTGATTACCGGTTCGGTTACGCTGACGGGCGGACACGGCACGGCGGGTGCCTGGGGGCCGGATTTTGAAACCAAATACGGTTTGGTCGGCGCAACCGGCTTGGGTATGGCTTCTGCAACTTTCGGGCTGGTGTTCGGCGGACTGATCGGCGGGCCGGTGGCACGGCGTTTGATTAACAAAATGGGACGCAAGCCGGTTGAAAACAATAAACAGGCTCAGGACGACAACGCGGACGACGTGTTCGAGCAGGCAAAACGCACCCGCCTGATTACTGCCGAATCTGCCGTTGAAACGCTGGCTATGTTTGCCGCGTGTTTGGCGTTTGCCGAGATTATGGACGGCTTCGACAAAGAATACCTGTTCGACCTGCCCAAATTCGTGTGGTGTCTGTTTGGCGGCGTGGTCATCCGCAACATCCTCACCGCCGCATTCAAGGTCAATATGTTCGACCGCGCCATCGATGTGTTCGGCAATGCTTCGCTTTCGCTTTTCTTGGCAATGGCGTTGCTGAATTTGAAACTGTGGGAGCTGACCGGTTTGGCGGGGCCTGTAACCGTCATCCTTGCCGTACAAACCGTGGTAATGGTTTTGTACGCGACTTTTGTTACCTATGTCTTTATGGGGCGCGACTATGATGCGGCGGTGCTGGCTGCCGGTCACTGTGGTTTCGGTTTGGGTGCAACGCCCACTGCGGTGGCAAATATGCAGTCCATCACGCATACTTTCGGTCCTTCCCATAAGGCGTTTTTGATTGTGCCTATGGTCGGCGCGTTCTTTGTCGATTTGATTAATGCCGCGGTTCTCACCGGCTTTGTGAATTTCTTTAAAGGCTGATTTTTACGCCTTTCTGACAAAGCACCTGCAAGGTTTACCGCCTGCAGGTGCTTTTGCTATGATAGCCGCCATCGGTCTGCACCGTTTGGAAGGAACATCATGTATCGGAAACTCATTGCGCTGCCGTTTGCCCTGCTGCTTGCCGCGTGCGGCAGGGAAGAACCGCCCAAGGCATTGGAATGCGCCAATCCCGCCGTGTTGCAGGACATACGCGGCAGTATTCAGGAAACGCTCACGCAGGAAGCGCGTTCTTTCGCGCGCGAAGACGGCAGGCAGTTTGTCGATGCCGACAAAATTATCGCCGCCGCCTACGGTTTGGCGTTTTCTTTGGAACACGCTTCGGAAACGCAGGAAGGCGGGCGCACGTTCTGTATTGCCGATTTGAACATTACCGTGCCGTCTGAAACGCTTGCCGATGCCGAGGCAAACAGCCCCCTGTTGTACGGGGAAACCGCTTTGTCGGATATTGTGCAGCAGAAGACGGGCGGCAATGTCGAGTTTAAAGACGGCGTATTGACGGCAGCTGTCCGCTTCCTGCCCGTCAAAGACGGTCAGACGGCATTTGTCGACAACACGGTCGGTATGGCGGCGCAAACGCTGTCTGCCGCGCTGCTGCCTTACGGCGTGAAGAGCATCGTGATGATAGACGGCAAGGCGGTAAAAAAAGAAGACGCGGTCAGGGTTTTGAGCGGAAAAGCCCGTGAAGAAGAACCGTCCAAACCCACGCCCGAAGACATTTTGGAACACAATGCCGCCGCCGGCGATGCGGGCGTACCCCAAGCCGCAGAAGGCGCGCCCGAACCGGAAATCCTGCATCCCGACGACGGCGAGCGTGCCAATACCGTTACCGTATCACAGGGCGAAGTGGAAGAGGCGCGCGTACAAAATCAACGTGCGGAATCCGAAATTACCAAACTTTGGGGAGGACTCGATACCGACGTGCAAAAAGAGCTGGTCGGCGAACAACGCAAGTGGGCGCAGGAAAAAATCAGCAACTGCCGACAAGCCGCCGCGCAGGCAGACCGGCAGGAATACGCCGAATACCTCAAATTGCAGTGCGACACGCGGATGACGCGCGAACGGATACAGTATCTTCGCGGCTATTCCATCGATTAGGGGCAAACCGATGAATACCGTCCCCAAAAGCAGGATTCCCGTCAAACCGCTGCCCGAAAAAACCACAGCCGAAGCCAAAGTCGAAAAATGGCGGCAGCTCGGTGCGGAACACGGTTTGTCGGGCGAATGGGCAGTTGCCGCCAGATTGGGCGAAAACGGTTTTACCGAAGAACAGATGGAAAATATCGCCAACCTGTTCGGCAGATAAAGGGAAAATTGACGGAAATGCCGTCTGAAACCCTGTTGTCGGTTTCAGACGGCATTTTGACCAATACGGTACGCAGGCGCAAAACAGCCGTCTTTTTATGTGTTTCCTATGCTGATGTTCCAACACGCAGGACGATACAAAAAGCACCGCCCTAAAGGGCGGGATTTCAACCGAAAAGGAAATACGATAAAATCGGCAATTTGCCGTAAAGTTAAAAAGTTCCATCCATATCGAGGAGACATTATGCATCACCCCCCC
>NZ_CAUIXH010000033.1:0-10437 GCF_962707005.1 Neisseria basseii
CGTGAGACGGGGCTGCATTACAATTTCTTCAGGTATTACGAACCGAACATCGGGCGGTTTGTGAATCAGGATCCGATTGGGTTGGAAGGCGGCTTTAACGTTTATCAGTTTGCACCGAATGTAAAGGGGTGGGTTGACCCGTTAGGATTATTCGGCTTTGCAGGAACTATTCCCAGTTCTGGCGGCTTTGGCAGTTCAGTAGCAACTACTGGGCATCAACATGCTGCGGCTGCTAACAATGCAGCGGCTGCGATTGTTGCTTCCCGGTCAAAATCGCATACTGCTGTTGGGCGATGCAATAAAGACGAGCAAGACCCTTGTTCACAATTTCCCACAAAAAATGCAGCTAGAACTATTGCCTTAAAAGAAGCTGGTATTCCAACAAGTTCAACCCCTATTGCACAAAATATAATACCTAACTGGGAACAATATATGTATAAAAATCCAAATGGTTCACGAACACCACTCATTGTTTCACACCATCCCTCTGATGCAAATCATCCTTGTCCACACTGGCATGTAGGTACCGCAAAAATGGATGGAAATCTTGTTCAAAAAAGAAAAAATGGGAATGGTACATTTTCTTGGAAATACTACAAAGATAATGTAACTGTACAACATAGGAAATAGTATTATGACTGCCTTAAAAGATAAGATTTTTACTTTAAAACAGAATAATTTAATAAAAAAAATGAAAGAAAATTATTTTTTGAATAGTTTGATTTTGAATTCTGAAAAATTTATTCCATATCCATTTTCGTGTGAAATAATCAATCGTGTTTTCGTATCCTATAAAAGTATAGAATTATCAAAAGTAAATTTTAGCTTATCGATAAAAAATGAAATATTAAATTTTTTTATACCAGAGGAAAATAATATTATATATGTATACTTTTATGGTGGAATAAATGATTCAGCTAAAACACCAATAGAATTATTCCCTTTATTTATTATTAAAAGAAAAAATATTAGTAATTGGCTAGAATTAATAAACAAGCCTAATTTTTACTGTTTAAAATTTTTTAATAATAAAATAGATAAAATTATTGATATATCTCTACTCGACAATGAAGAAAATGTGTTATCTGTTTCCGTTGGAGTGAAAGAATAGCTTTTAAAATAAAAAACTATCTATAAATAGCAAATTATTAAGCAAACGTAGGTTGATTCAAGCCCTAATGCTCCTGCAAGGTCGTATGAACGGCAAGTTCAGCAAAAGACTCTCCCCTAAAACCTGTTTGTCCTGTAAGGGTGCCGTCGCCGCCGGCCGCCCGGTCAATCCAATACACGGGCTGAGACCTTTGCAAAATCCCCCCAAAATCCCCTAAATTACCACCAAGACATTTAGGGGATTTCTCATGAGCACCTTGTTCCGGCAAACCGCACAAGCCATGATTGCCAAACACATCGACCGCTTCCCACTATTGAAGTTGGATTAGGTGATTGATTGGCAGCCTATCGAACACTACCTGAACCGTCAAAGAACCCGTTACCTTATACCCGTACCGATGAGGAAGGCTATATCGAGAAACTGCATATCATCCCCGCCAATACCCATGAGTGCAACCACCTCTCGCCTTTGCTGGAAGGGATAGCCAAAGATACGACCGTCTATGCCGACAAAGGCTACGACAGTGCGTAAAACCGGCAACATCTGGAAGAGCATCAGTTGTTAGACGGCATTATGCGCAAAGCCCACCGCAACCGTCCGCTGACGGAAGTGCAAACCAAACGCAACCGATATTTGTCGAAAACCCGTTATGTGGTCGAACAAAGCTTCGGTACGCTGCACCTTAAGTTCCGCTATGCGCGGGCAGCCTACTTCGGACTGCTCAAAGTGAGTGCGCAAAGCCATCTGAAGGCGATGTGTTTGAACCTGTTGAAAGCCGCCAACAGGCTAAGTGTGTCTGCCTTAGTTACACGCTCATAAAACGGACGCGGCAATTATGGCAATTGTGGAGGTAATTTAAAAGAGAATCCTTCAGGCTTCTCTTTTTTATATTCTTACCAGTTTAGCTGTTTTACATTTTAGCAGTTGCGCAGTTTCACAGTAGTATAACTTTGCTAAATTTATAGTTGCAATGTACTAGCTTTAATGAAATAATATATTTAAATTAATTTTGAGGTGTACACTTGCCTGCACCCTACCCAAAGGTCTATAAGATGATTATTTCTTTTCTGAATCAGAAAGGCGGAACAGGTAAAACGACCGTCAGTACCAATGTTGCCGCAGAATTGGCCTACCGTGGTTTTAAAACACTGTTTGTAGATGCAGACCCGCAAGGCACGGCGATGCGCGGAGCCAGTGAACGTCCCGAAGACAAACCCCTACTCTACAATGTTATCGGTATGCCCAATACCAGCATTTCCCAGCAGATTCCCAAAATGCAGGAAGAAAACGGCTACGATTTCGTTATTATCGACGGCCCGCCCCGCATGACTTCCTTGGCTAAAAACATCATCATCACCAGTGATGTTATCGTGATGCCTATGCGGGCATCAGGATACGACGAATGGGCAACTAAGGAGATGGAAGAGCTCGTAGATGAAGCACGGAATTTCAAACCATCTATTATCTCCGCAATCTGTTTCAATGCTTTTGCCAAAAACACCAAGGTTGCAAAGGGCATCTTTCAGGATATTAAAGAGAAAGATTGGTCTTTTTTCGACACACTTATCTCTTCCCGAGCTATTTTTGCAGATGCCGGAACAAGGGGTTTGTCCGTCCGAGAAGTCGATCCGCGCTCTCCTGCCGTAACTGAAATAGAAAACCTTGTTAATGAAATTCTTGCTTTAAGAAAGGACAAATAAATGGCTGTTAAAGAAAAAGATATGTCTGCTTGGCTGTCCGGCAATACGGCAGAAGATGAAAAACCGGCGGAACAATCCCCTCAACCTCAAGAAGAAAAACCGAACTTTAATACAATGGAAGAGCGTCAGGCCCGCCTTACCGTCCCCATCCCCGTTTCCATGCACGTCAGGGTTAAAATTCATTGTGCAAGACACGGTATCACCCAAAACGATATGGTTGCTCAAGCCGTCAGAGAGTATTTGGAACGAAACGGAAGTTGAAATCCGAGTACGAGTATCGGAGGCTAATGAAAATAATCAAGCCTCCAACATTCCCTCTATTGCACCGTAAGCATCCAGAAAACCTATTGCAGACGATGGTTGGAGATCCGATAACGGATTTGAGTGCAAGGCAGTTGAATATTCTGAGGTAACTGCTTGAATACCATTCAAAGATATTCACTGTCAGCCTTCTGATGAGCGAACACGGACTATCGGATGTCACCGTCCGAAAGGATTTGAAAGTTTTGTCTATTCGTGGGTTTCTAACTACCCAATTCAAAGATGGATATACCTTAGAGTACATCGTATCGGATGGTTTGCTTGAACGTCTAGTGGTAAGTTGCGAATAAAAACTACCGCATAATCAGATTGTGTGATGTTTTTTTTGTAGTTACAAGAACAGATTATCGACAAATTTAAAATTTTGCGTATATTTCAAATTAACCTTGGCTGTGTTTTGATATTAGGTTGATACAGGATTTAAGAAGGAATCATGAAATACATGATTCCTTTTCGTTTGCCTATATTAAAAAATAAAGAATAGGGGTTGTTTTTTAATTTTAATCTTTTAACACCTTTTCTATTTTTTAGCAGTCTTTTTATTTGTCTAGTGTTCTGTATTTAAATGGGTTTATCTCGCCATCATGGCATATATCACACCGTTTATCGGGCAACATCACACCGTTTGTCGTTTTATTTGACACCGTTTGCCGTGCAATTCAGCACCGTCTATCAGGAAATAGCACACCGTTTTGCAGGTATATCGCACCTTTTGGCGTGCAAGACTAAACAGATGGGAAAATAGACATATCACACCTGTTTTCGTGTAAAACAAGCTGTGAACAACATATCTGACATTGATATAACACCATTTATCGTGCTTGAAAAATTCCTCCTAGTTATTAATTTAATTAATTGATGTATATAGATTTTATTCTAAATAATCGGCAATACTGCCTTCAATATCACACCATATAATGTGCTAAATTTCATCAAAAATTTTTGTTAGCTGGAACCCTACCTGTAGGTGTGGTGGGCCGTTAACACGTAGGACGAATGTCCAAGTACCGCTAAGAAGGCGTTAATAAATGTCCTCAAAAATAAGGGCAGCACACATAGCAGTGTGCCTTTTAATGTAAGGTTCAGGATTGATTGTCTTGCAAATGTGATTTCAGCCAAAGATATAACACCGTTTTTCGTGCTTAAAAAATTCACTTATGCTGCTATTTTAATATATTGATATGTATATATTTTTATAATAAATTCTATATAAACACCCTCAATATAACACCTTTTGGTGTGCAAGATTCCTTACCGGTTGAAACCCGTCGCTTGGACATTCGTTCCTTTCTAAATCAGGATGATGCTTTATGTGCTGCCCTTTAAAAACTTATATAACACCGTTTGGCGTGCAACAGTCTTGGGGTTAACCCTTGAATAACAAAAAAATAGAGTGAGTTTTTCATTTTAGTCTTTTAACCCCTTTCTCTTTTCGGTCTGTATATTTCAAAAGAATATATTGAATTTCAAAGATATTGCTGTTGTAAGTTAGGATATATCACACCGTTTATCGGGCAATATCATACCTTTTGTCGTTTTATTTGACACCGTTTACCGTGCAATGCAGCACCGTCTGTCGGGAAATGGCACACCGTTTTGCAGGTATATCACACCTTTTAGCGTGCATAAGGTTCAAGAATTAACTGATCATTTGACACCCTAATCATACAAAGGTAGCATATTGTTTTTATTTAGCGGAACCATCTGTTATGGCTGTTAAAAACCTTGTTGTTAAAGACAATGCGTTAATCAATGCCAGCTACAATCTTGAACTGGTGGAGCAGAGGTTAATACTGTTGTCCATTATTGAGGCTAGGACTACGGGAAAGGGGATTACCGCAAATGACAGGTTGACCATTACAGCCAGCAGTTACATGAATAATTTCCATACCAACCGCAATACGGCGTATAAGGCTTTGAAAGATGCCTGTAACAACCTTTTTGAACGCCAATTCAGTTTTATCGAAAAAACACCAAAAGGGGAAAAGGTAGTACGGACAAGGTGGGTATCTCAGGTCGCCTATATTGAACAACAGGCAACGGTAGAGTTAGTTTTTGCACCAAATGTTGCCCCTTTGATTACGATGCTAGAAAAAAACTTCACAAGCTACGAGCTTGATCAGGTCTCATCGTTGAGCAGTAAATACGCGGTGCGGCTCTACGAAATTATTATTTCATGGCGTGCAGCCGGTAAGACACCGATGTTCAGTACAATGGAGTTGCGCGAACGTTTGGGTGTGATGCCTGACGAGTATCAAAAAATGGAGCTATTCAAACGTAAGGTTTTGGATTTCGCCGTCAAGCAGATCAATGATAAAACGGATATTTCCATTACCTACGAGCAGCATAAAGAAGGACGAAAAATTGTAGGTTTTACATTCTCAATCCTACATAAAATAGGGTCGAAAGACATCCCTCTTGAAAATCAATCGGAACTTTTTGCCGGAATGACTGATTTGGAAGCCGGAACGATACGGGTCAGGGCGGAAGCATATATCGCTTCGCTCATTGCAAAAGGTCAGAACGTGACTAAAGCCCATAGGCTAAATATTCTGAAAAAAGCCGTAGAGGAACGTTGGGGATTTGAAGATGCGGCTACAGATAATGGGGTCAAAAATCCTGAAAACAAAAATGCAAAAGTCGTTTTAACCGAATGGGAAAAGATTTCTAATGGCACACGTTTTAAGGACAAGGATGGAACAATTTGGGTTAAAGATTCAGGTATGCTTAGGACTGAAGGGACAAACAGGTGGATAGCCGATTCTCAGATTGCCAGATTATTTCCTATGTTAACTGTGATGGTTGAGGAAGGTATTTAACCCGGCAGCTCGCGTATTCTACCTGTTTTGCGGTACGGAAACCAATTGAACCTGCTTTACGCTACAATAGAAGATTGCAATTTCGGCACAATAGATAGGATGTACCATGAACGATTACACAGCCATGCCGTCTGAAGACGGAGGAATCGGCTCATTGTCGCTTCCGCCGCACTCAATGGAGGCGGAGCAGTCTGTTTTGGGCGGTTTGATGCTGGAAAATCCGGCATGGGACAGGATTGCCGATGTGGTTTCGGGAGAGGATTTTTACCGGCATGAACACCGCCTGATTTTCCGATCCATTGCCAAACTGATCAATGAGAGCCGTCCTGCTGATGTCATCACGGTTCAGGAGGATTTGCAGCGGAACGAAGAGCTGGAAGCGGCGGGGGGATTCGAATATCTGATTTCCCTGGCGCAAAATACTCCGTCTGCCGCCAACATCCGGCGCTATGCCGAAATCGTGCGCGAGCGTTCCATTATGCGCCAACTCGCCGAAGTGGGAACGGAAATCGCCCGCAGCGCCTACAATCCACAAGGCAGGGATGCAGGTCAGCTTTTGGATGAGGCAGAAAACAAAGTATTCCAAATTGCAGAAAGCACGGCTAAATCCAAGCAGGGATTTCTCGAGATGCCTGCGCTTTTGAAAGAAGTGGTCGAGCGCATCGACATGCTTTATTCACGCGATAATCCGGATGAAGTTACCGGTGTGTCAACAGGCTTTATCGACCTCGATAAAAAAACCTCGGGCCTACAGCCGGGAGATTTGATTATTGTCGCCGGCCGTCCTTCTATGGGTAAAACCGCCTTTTCCATCAATATTGCCGAACATGTCGCCATCGAAGGCAAGCTGCCGGTTGCCGTTTTCTCGATGGAGATGGGCGGTGCGCAGTTGGTTATGCGTATGCTCGGTTCCGTCGGACGGCTTGATCAGAGTATTTTAAAAACAGGCAGGCTGGCGGACGAACATTGGGGACGGTTGAACGAGGCCGTCGTCAAGCTTTCCGATGCACCTATGTATATCGATGAGACACCGGGCTTGACTGCGCTTGAACTGCGCGCCCGTGCCCGCCGTCTTGCACGTCAGTTCAACGGAAAATTGGGATTGATCGTCATCGACTACCTGCAACTAATGTCGGGTTCGGGGCGTTCGGACAACCGTGCTTCGGAGCTGGGAGAAATTTCACGTTCGCTTAAAGCGTTGGCGAAAGAATTGCAGGTTCCTATCATCGCTTTGTCTCAGTTGAGCAGGACGGTCGAATCGCGTACCGACAAACGCCCGATGATGTCCGACCTCCGCGAATCCGGTGCTATCGAGCAGGATGCCGACCTGATTATGTTTATGTACCGCGACGAATATTATCATCAGGAATCGAAGATGAAAGGTCTAGCGGAATGTATTATCGGCAAACACCGTAACGGCCCGGTCGGAAAAGTTTTCCTGACATGGATGGGGCAGTTTACCAAATTCGACAATGCTGCCTATGTTCCCGACATTGAAGGGATAGGGGATTAAATGCCCGGATGAAAATTTATGGCTGTGTTTTAGTAATCTATTGATTTCAATTATTTGCAAGAGAAAAGACAAATTATTTTCCGGTTAGGAATAAACCTATCCTGTTGAATACCTTAAAGCCAAACACGCCTATCAACATCATATTAAAACACAGCCAATAATTAAAAGTATCGAATTTTCTAACCCTGCTTGCTCGGAAAGCAAAATTGCTACAATCTTGGTTAAATTAGCTACAAAGATTATTTGTAGAGCAAAAAGCAAGCAGTCCGCAGCTTCTTTTTGAAGGTGCGGACTGTATTGATTTTGACTCGGTTAAAGCTGCATTTTAGGTTAGCAAACTATTTTTTTTCTATCCTTTCCAATAAATCCTGAGGAGCAACATACTCTAAAGCATTTCCTGATTTGAACGGTACTAGGAATCTATATTCTCCCAGTTTGCTCAAATCGCTACGGGCAGTATTCAGGGAGATGCCGTATTGGTTGGCAATTTCTAGTGCAGTAAAGATTTTTCCGCTTTCTTCCACTGCTTTTTGCAGGATACCAATTTGCCGTTGGTTCAACTTTCCTATCTTTTCAGTATATTGGGCAATCGCTGCTTTGAATTCCTGTTGGTGTTTTTGTTTGTCGGAAATGTAGTGCTCCAAATCAGCAACCGCCCGCTTGATGATGCCGCATTGGTAATAGATGAAATAGGTTAAATCCAAATCGTCGGTTTCCACATACAGATAGGATTTGGCATATTGGGCAGGGGCTTTTTTCAGCAGGCGGCTGATGGATATGTATTCAAACAGCCAGTAGCCGTTTTTGAGCATAAACCAATAGAACAAAGCCCGCGCCGTCCGCCCGTTGCCATCGCCGAACGGATGGATGTAGCCAATCAGGAAATGCAGGATGATGGCTTGGACAACCGGATGGATAAACGGATTTTCCACGCCGTCATAAGTGTTGTTGGCAAACGTGCATACCGCTTCCATCAGCGTATGAACCTGCCCCTGCGGCGGTGGTTGGTACAGGCTGTTGCCGTCGTTATCGGCGATAAAGATTTCGTCGTCCCGCCTGAATTGCCCGGGTTCTGCCCCGTTTTCAATGGCGTTGTCGGTGGCAATGCGGTGCAAATCCAAAATCATTTCAACGCTTAACGGCGTATTTTTCAATTCTACCGCTTTTTTCATCAGATGATAGTTGTTCACTATCATGATTTCGTCTTTGGTTTTGGGTTTGCGCTGCGATTTGAGCATGTCCTTGGCCACTTTGCGCGTGGTGGCCGCACCTTCCAGTTGGGCGGATGTAATCGCTTCTTCCATAATCAGCGATTTGAGCAGGAACCGGTTTTGCTCGTTTCTGCCGAAACCGCCCAAGCTGGACGTGCCGATAGTGCTGCCGCAGCTTTTGTCAATCAAATGAAGCCGTGCCTGTAAAGAATCGGGAATGCAGAATCTGAATTGGTGGTTAAACGGAAAATCAATCGGTTTTTGGATTTTCTTACGGCTTTCCTTGACGGCGCGCCACTTCATCCGCGTGTCTTCCGTGTGAATCCGGCGAAATTTGTCCCAATGCAGATAGGTTCCGTTTTCATCGGTCACGGAGAATTCGGAATAATCTTTGATTTCAGCAAGAAAATCGGGAATGTCTATATCAGGATTGTTTGAGGAAGAATTCAGCAGCTTGGCAATTTGTGTCATTCTTTCAGTGAGATGCTGCATATATTCCTGTTGCAACAGGGTAAATTCCGGAGGTCTGGAAATTTTCATGATAAATACCAAAATCGCGCAATTTTTTATAATTGAGTTATTTTAGTCAAATTTTCTAGAAATAGAAAGTATTAAAATACGAATCTTAAAGAAACCATAGTCTTCATAAATATGGAAAAATTGTGTCTACTATATTAAAAAAGGCTGTGTTTTAATATAGTGTTGATAGGCGTACTTGGCTTTAAGGTATTCAACAGGATAGGTTTATTCCTAACCGGAAAATAATTTGTCTTTTCCCTTGCAAATAATTGAAATCGATAGATTACTAAAACACAGCCTAATGTAAAAACCAATTGGTACAAATGGCGAAGATACCATTTGGCTCAAACGTACCGAGCGGCTACGCATGGAATGGTAAAATACCTACCGCAAATTGAAAGCTGCAAGACGACAGCTCTACTATACGTTCGCCAACAGAATTGCCGAACAAAGCCGGATAATCTGTATCAAAAAACTGAATCTGCTCAACCTACAGTGCATACAGATTAAAGTCAACAAACTCCACCAGAAGATAGTTGCCCCATCCCTACTGTTGCATACGCTGAAAGAAGGTGCAGCTAAAAATGGAGTTCATATCGAAGAGATTAAAGCCAATGCCACCAGCCAATCATGTTACTCTTGTGGCCGCTTGAACAAACGGATAGGTGTTGCTGCCACAAGAACCAATATGATTTGTGAGAGTTTCGGTCGGCATTACGACTCTGATGAAAATGCCTCGTCCAATATTCGAAAATAGGGAGCTGAAAAGCTGGAAACATAGAGTAGCAGTTGACCGCAAAAACATAAACGCTTACGGAATAAAAAGATGTAGTGATCGCGTCCCTGCATTCTTTTTATGTTTTGATGCTTTAGCAGTTATACAGTTTAGCAGCTGTACATTTTGGCATTTTAAACTTTTTATATAAGAATCATCATTTTTAAATACTGCAAATATTTTGTACAAATTATATTCAGTATGCCTTTTTGATTCCTCATCATTAATATCTCGTTTATATTAATATTGCAAATAATTTAAACAAATTTTAGGAAAGGAAACCAATTGCGGTAACATCTAAAATTCAAAAAACTGCTTCTTTCTTTTTTACCTTCTTGCTGGTTTTATTCTTAACGTCTTAAGACACACTGTGTTTACAGTTTCTTATTTGTTATAATTTTGTTGCAATGTCATTCTAAAAAAGTCATAATCATTTTGACTTAGTTTCTCAAGTTTCTCAAATATTCC
>NZ_CAUIXH010000034.1:0-9296 GCF_962707005.1 Neisseria basseii
GACGATTTGACCAAGGTGAAGGGCATCGGCCCGGCGGTGCTGGCGAAGCTGAAGGATCAGGCTTCCGTCGGCGCGCCCGCACCCAAAGCCCCCGCCAAACCGGCTCTGCCCGCGGCTAAAAAATAGAGTGGGAAATATGCATACTGCTGAATGGGATAGTAAGTCTGTTCAAAGAAATATGTTGAATAATCTGTTCTTATTGGAAGTAAAGTAATGACTGATAATCGGGGGTTTACGCTGGTTGAATTAATATCAGTGGTCTTGATATTGTCTGTACTTGCTTTAATTGTTTATCCGAGCTATCGCAATTATGTTGAGAAAGCAAAGATAAATGCAGTGCGGGCAGCCTTGTTAGAAAATGCACATTTTATGGAAAAGTTTTATCTGCAGAATGGGAGGTTTAAACAAACATCTACCAAATGGCCAAGTTTGCCGATTAAAGAGGCAGAAGGCTTTTGTATCCGTTTGAATGGAATCGCGCGCGGGGCTTTAGACAGTAAATTTATGTTGAAGGCGGTAGCCATAGATAAAGATAAAAATCCTTTTATTATTAAGATGAATGAAAATCTAGTAACCTTTATTTGCAAGAAGTCCGCTAGTTCGTGTAATGACGGGCTGGATTATTTTAAAGGAAATGATAAGGACTGCAAGTTACTTAAGTAGGCTTGTTTACAAATCAATCGATAGTATTTCAGTATTTGTGCGGGTCTCCGCCTTGAAGGAATAAGGCTCGTGTAATATCAAGCCCATAGGCTTCTATCGAATTCATGACCCGTAATCCGTATCTGGATTGTTTCCGGATAAAAGAATAAACCCAATCGGTGGGTCGTTTGGGTTTATTTCATTGATTGACAGAGTTTTTGATAAATGGAAAGACAACGCTTTTTTTAGGGGATGGTTTTGTTTTTCCCTCTGATATTGCCTATAGGTTTCTGCCCCTTCCGTTCTAAACATATTATCCGATTCGGATAAGTCGAATAGGGCACTTGATGCTAAGCCGATTACAAGTCGTTTCGATAAATCATAGGACATAATAAGGATATCTTTAGCCGTGGATTTATGGAGCATGGTAGCAAAAATTGTATCGGGGTGTACATTACTAATCTGAAAGGTTAAACAGATTTTATAATGCCGTCTGAAGATATTTTCAGACGGCATTTTGTTTCCAATTCGTTATAGGCTTGTATTTTGCCTATGCAATATAGTAATTTAAGGTATGTTTGCACCTTTAGACATAAGGGCAATCGCAGCCCCCGTCTTTATGTAAGGCGACGGCAGCTTTTGCACAAATTTACGGTAGCTTTTGCACCACCGAAGCGTAGGAAATTGTATCAGCTTTTGCGCAAATTTATCCCCGTTTAATGGTCTGTTAAACGGTGAAGCGCACCGAGAAAAATCTCGGCATTTTCTGAGAAAAAACTTTGGCAATTTATTGCATTATTTGCAACTCCCTTGCACTTTTATAAAAGCGACGATAATCGTCGCTTTTGTTTTACCAGTTGCAGATAAAAAGAAAATGCTGCAACAGGCGAAGTCTGAAAAACTGGCGGAAATCAACCGCGCCGCGCAATCCTATATCGACCGTGCGGCGGGCTTGGATAAAGTGCCCGAATTTGAGGTGGCAACTTGGACAACGCAGGCATTTGAGGCGAAGGCATGGCATGCCGACCCTAATGCTGCAACGCCGACGCTTGACGCCATTGCCGCTTCTCGAGGCGTGCCGCCCGCTGCTTTAAGGCAAAAAGCTTATGAAAAAACGCTTAAATTCGAGCGGTTGACCGCTTATGTGGCAGGCTTGAGGCAGGCGGCGGAAGACAAAATCAACGCCGCGGCCAATCTTGATGAATTGACTGATATATCGCTCGTCATCGACCTGAAAGCCGAGGCTGAATGATGGCGGAGGTTTATCTGGCACTTTACAAAGGAAAGGCGTGCGGAATACGTGCGAGGTTTGAGGATTGGCTGATACGTACTGTAACTCGCAGTCAGTACAGTCACTGCGAAATCGCCGTGCGGCTCCCTACATACTGCGCCTCTTCTTATGCCTGTTATTCCGCCAGTGGGCGCGACGGCGGTGTACGTATGAAAGTGATGCCGCTGCCGTCTGACAAGTGGGATTTGATTCCGCTGCCGCCATCCGCGCACAGTTCGGTCGTCTGCCTATATGCTCAGACACGCGGTTGCCGTTACGACTGGATGGGAGCAGTTGGGACGGTATTCCGTCTGACTCAGAGTAAAAACCGTTGGTTCTGTAGCGAGTTTTGTGCGACGGTAATGGGAATAACCGAAGGTTGGCGGTTCTCGCCCGGGGATTTGGCAGCAATGTTCCGGAGGGAGGCTGTATGACACCCTTTCAATTTTGTCAGACCCAAATCGACGAATGGATGAGGGTCAGCAGATACGCATCGGAAACCGGCGATATCGCCCTGTTCGAGCGAGCGGAAAAAGAAATTGCCAATTATCAAATGATACAGAGCAACTGATGGAAATAACATCAATAAAGGAGGATAAAAAATATTAAAGTGGGACGGCGACGTACCGGTGCGGGAACACCGGTACGCCAGCCAAGCAGGGTGATCTGCATTGACTTCAAGGCCGCCTTAGTCTCTAGAGACTTGGGCATTCTATCCAAAATTGGAGTGAGTGCAAATGCAAAACTACCGCGAATTGCGCTGCAAATATTGCGGCAGACTGCTTGCAAAAGGCAGCGGCCGCGTACAAATAAAATGTATGCGCTGCAAAAATATCAATACCTTCAACTAATTAAAAATTATCAGAATGCTACCGAACATCATATCCACAACCCTAATGAGAGCGTTCGGAATGCCAAAGAACAGGCTGTATGCATGCTCAAAATACAACATGGCGGCCACATTGATAGCCCCCGAACACATCAAAACATTATGATTCATTATATGGATAAGAGTACCGCGAGTACCCGTTATATAGGAGTAACTCATGGACTATACCAAACCACAACCTATCGTCCCTTGGATGGGCGGTAAACGCCGACTGGCAAAACACCTGTTCCCGATGTTCCCCGAACATTCTTGTTATGTCGAACTGTTTGCAGGTGGAGCAGCACTCTTTTTCCTTCGTCCGAAACCTGCCAAAGTAGAGGTACTTAACGATATCGACGGACAGCTTATCAACCTCTACCGCATCGTTCAGCATCATTTTGATGAGTTTGTCAGACAGTTCGAGTGGACGTTGACCAGTCGCGAGGTATTTGCCCGTCTGCAAAGCACCCCACCGGATTGCATGACCGACATCCAACGTGCCGCACGGTTCTTCTATCTCCAGCACAATGCCTTCGGCGGCAAAACCGTCCAACAGCATTTCGGTACCGCAACCACATCTAAAGCATGGGACGCCTCTCAAATCAAAGCAAAACTGACCGCTGCCAAAACCAGACTGAACGGCGTATTCGTTGAAAACGAACCGTGGGAACGGTGCTTTAAACGCTACGACCGCGAACATACCTTCTTCTATGCCGACCCACCGTATTGGCAAACAGCAGGGTACGACCACGCATTCGATTGGCCGCAGTATGAGCTGCTGGCCAAAGCGATGGTGGAGAGCAAGGGAAAATTCATGCTATCTATCAATGACCATCCTGATATAAGGGAGTTGTTCAAAGACTTCCGCATCACACAGCTTGAGCTTGCCTATACGGTTGGCAGAGACAAAACCGGTAAAACAAACGGTGAGCTGGTCATATGTAATTGGTAAAATAAAAAGCGACGGTGACGTCGCTTTTTAAAAAGTGAAAAAGAGTTACAAATAGTGAAACAAAAAACAAAATAAATTTTCTCAAAAAATGGTTTATTTTTTCGCGGTCGGCTTCATCCGAGAAAGCCGACAAACTGTCCGCCGCTTTCTACAACGCCGTGTACGAGCAGGAAGAGAAAGCAGCCTGAATGTAGGGCATGAAAAAAGGTCGTCTGAATGATTCAGACGGCCTTTTTGCCGAAAACCTATTTATCCTCTTCTATCCATTTCCCCGCCAACCATTCAAATTCACAAAATAACTTTTCATTGTTTCCGTTTAAGCGTCTAAGTTCCATTACATATGGCTTTAAAGTATTCCAGTCATTAATCACGCTACTAAGGCTCATCCTTTTGTAAACAGCCTCATCAAAAATATCTTCTTTGATGCCCACACAAATAAACTCAATTGAATTCAAAACAGCCAAAATAGTGGCATTTTTTCCTTCGTGAGCACCAGATTCGTTAATTTTACAGGCAAGAGAAGTAAAATTTTCCCCATTTCGACGCATATCAACAAACAACTTGCGCTGCTCACGATAAAACGGGTTATTGTTATTTGAAATCAGAAGCTCGACCGTAGATTTCTGTTTATGATGAATACGCTGTTCATCAAGTTGTTTACTTGCAAAAAAGGCTAGGTAAACTGTAGCAATACAGCTGCCTAGCCCAGAGAGTAAAATAACAATTTCCACTTTTATACATCCCATCCTTCAGAATAAGTTTTTTTCATATGGCTCCCTCCTAACATTGGTTGTTAATCACTAAATTAGCAATGCTTTAATTTTAATACATTCATTCAAATAAAGCGAATTCTAGCGGACTCTAACGGACTAAATTTACTTGCTACTCCACATTAAAAATACAATATATTGTGTTTTATATTAAAAATATTTTGAAATATTGGAATATATGGTTTATTGTAAAAATTTAACAGAAGATTTAAACAGCTTGTTAAAACTGTTGTTAAATCTCCTGTTAAAGATTTTAAAATACTTCTACGCCAACTCCTGCTCAGTAGGCTCAATCACAAAATCCTCAAGCCCCGACACAATCTTAATTCCCGGCACTTGGCCGTCTGAAAAACGCTCTTTTTGATTCAGGATGGCGTCTTTGTCGATTTCCTTTTTAGTGCGGACAAACTCGGCAAAGGCGGATTTTTCCGAGAGCCACGCCAAGACGGCGGCCACGCCCGTTACCTTGACGGATGGCGGACGGATGCGCCATTTAATCAGGCCGGTAGTAAAGTCCACGGTTTTGGTTTTACCGTTTTCCGTCAGCTCGTCCTTATGTGCCTCGCAGTATGCGGCCACACGTTCGGTCAGGCTCATGATTTCGGCACACATCGGCGCGGCTTTGGCGGCATATTCTTCTTCGATGACCGCTTTTTTATCGCCGGCTTCGGTTTCCAGGCGTTTGACTTCGCGCTGCAAGTCGCCGATTTTACGGATAAATGCGGTAACTTCCGCTTTGTCTTGTGCCGCTTCGATAGCGGGTTGTTTGATTCGGGTTTTAGCCATTTTCTTTTCCTTTCGGGTTGGGTTTGACATTTCGGCTTGCTCAAGCCTTGTTCGCGTTCGCGCTTGGCAAGTGCCTCAACTTTCGCGCGGTGTCTCAAAATCTGCTCGGTGGCGGTTTCAGCCGGAGGCGGTTTCAGTGACTTGCTTCTTAACACCTCTTTAATTACGCTCTGTATGCGGTTTAAAGCCGATTTCCCCTTCGCTTTTTCCTTTGCCGTATGGTAGTAGTGGTGCTCCAGCTTCAACGGCTCCGGTGGCGGCGGCAGATTGTCCAAAAAATCTTTCGGACTCGGCCAGCGGCTCATTTCATTTGCCAGCACCATAAAGGCCGTCTGACAGCGCGGTACATCTCGCGCTTCGTCCCACGCCCGGCCGTGCGCCAACACACGGCTCCAAGTTTGCGCAGTGGCGGCCACAGTGTCGGCAGCCGGCGAACCGCTCAGACGCAGGGTCAAAAGCATGGTCAGACCGTCGATCATGGCGTTATGCAGTTGGGTAGGCAGTTCTTTCATTTCTTCAGTCCTTGCAGCGATGCGGCTGCGGTCAGGGTTTGGCTGGGGTTGGCCGGCAGTGCGGTGCGGCGGCTGGGTTGGTTTACCGTCTGTTGCCCTGCGCTTGGCTGGCCGACCCAGCCTGCAAGGATTTCGTATAAGTAACCGTGCGATTTCAGCGGCGTTTTCAGACGGCCTTGGTCGCGTGCGTTGACCGTCTCGCTAAAGCCGTGAATCCAAGCCTCGGCAGGCGCAGGGAAACAAACCCCGTCGCGTACCGCCTCCTGCGTCTTAATCATCGGCAGCAACTCGTTCAACAGTTTTGCGGTACGTGCCCAAGAGAGCTGGGATTTCGCAGGACGGAACAAACCGATATACCGTATCGCCGCCTTGCCCAATTCCGCATCCATCTCCAACACAGCCTTTAATACTGCCGAAGCCTCTGCATCATTGATTAAGGCGTCCAGGCTATGCACCGCCCCGCAGTTCGGGCATTTCACGTTCATTTGATTGCTCCGGACAACACCATCATCGACAGCCACGCGGCCAACAAGCCAAAAGTGATTCCTGCCGCGCCTAATATTTCGGCCTTCAGCGGACGGCGGCCATTAAGGAAGTCCGCCATACAAACCAAAGCCATACCCAGCCCCAAAACAAACACCACACCGAAATAAATCAACTTAAACATCACACTTCCTCCCATAAAGTTATCGCCCGAACCAAAGTTTCCGCTTCCGCCGTTTTCCACATCCCGTCCGGCGCACGCGCGGCAATCACAAATCCCTCGCCGTCCTTTTTCATAATCATCAGCTCGCCACGGTCTTCGATCCATTCTGCAATTTCTTTTTGATTCATTTTTGCTCTCCAATTTGTTTTACGCCGTCTGTACCATTCATGGCATGATGTAACTGCACTTGCTTGCCCGATTCCATTCCTTGAGCTAATGCCTCATATTCCATTGTTGACCCTTGTAGGATTGACGATTTCGCATCTCTTGTTCTCGCTTCGGTCATATACGGATATTCTTTCTTTACGTATCTGTCCATAACGGCTTTTTCCTCATCAGACATCTCAAATTTTTTGACTGTCTTCCAAGCACCCATAATCCAACCATTGCAAAATTGGTCGGCAAGATAAGTTCTATGCGCTTGCTTTCTTGCTCGGCAGGTTTTCAAAAATTTGCGGCGGTCGGCAGAAATCTGCCGATAAACTACATCAAAGGCATAGGCTGAGATTTCTGCTCTATTTCCAATGCCGTAAAACATCATCGTTTTCCCGCGTTGGTAAGATTGGCACCCGAATATATCGGCAATCATATTTGCAACGCTCCATTGCCAGTCTGCCAATTTAAAAGCCATTTTTCGATCAGCTTTCTGTTCGGAGACTTCTGATAAGGCAATATCCACAGCATTGACTTCATACTTTTCCATTAATGCCTGAGCCTGCCTTAATGCCTGTGCGGCTTCATGTTCATTTGCCGACTGACTCAAAGCCAAACATTTCTTGATTTTGTCTAATGCTTTCTCTTTATTCATATTAAATCCTTTTAAATCAATAACTTATATTTTCAACAAAGCAAAAAAATATAGAGCAATATCAACGGCTTACCGTTTTAATTGTCGTCATACCCGTCATGGCCTTCGCCGATCATGTGCAACACGACGATTCTGGTCAGCATTTCAAGCCAAATCATTTTTTCTCCTCCTTCTTATCGGCAGGCCGTCTGAAACGCGCCTGATATTCCTCAATTTCACGCGCCCGGCTTTTTTGCGCCATTCGCGCCGTCGCACGCCTGCGGTGTTGTCCCCAAGCCTGCCAATCCGTATTACGTCGTCCGAAACTCATTTCACACATCCTTTCACAATCGCCTTATCGCCATATTTCGCACGGATTTCCTTTACCGCCCGTGCCAAAGCCTCTTTTTTCGCCGCAGGGCTCAATAAAATTGGCTTATCACTCATAAACAATCCCTTTCATTTTTTCCTCGACGCTCATTGACTCGTATTGCTCTTCCCATACCTTGACCTCCAAATCCGCCTGTCTTTCCATCTTCTCGACCTTCGTCAGCCCTTTCGCGACCGGTTCGGGTTCTTTCGCGCAGGAATGCAACGCCATTCCCGCCACAAAACACCACACGCCCACCGTCAAACCAACCGGCACCCAACGCCAAAAAGAGCGTGCCACAAACATCTTCCAATCAACTTTCTTCAAAACTTGAATTTTGCGTTTTCCTTTAGAAAACAATAACTTATTAAAATCATAGGGTAAAAAATATATAGCCCTGTCAGAGACTTACCGTTTCAGACGGCCTATCGGATAATCAGGGAGCTGTATTTCTTAACGATACCGGCATGCATCTTGATACCGTTCTTGTTCGCCGTGCGTACCGCGCCGCGCATCAATTTACTCATCCGGCGCGTATTGCCGTTACTATGTTTAACCAGTTCCAAGAGCGTCTCCTCGTCCGCATCAGGCAAAGCTGCTCTCGCAATCTCAAAGAGTTCGTCATCCGGCAAAAATTCGCCCAAATTCAGCGCAACAGACACGCGGCTGTAAAGCTGTACCAGCTCGCCATGCTTACCGCGCAAATTCGCAACCAGTCGGGGCATACCGCTCAACACCAAACCGCAGCCCGTTTCATCGTGCAGACGGCGCACAATTTCAAGGGCGCGTAAAGGCAGGTTTTCCGCTTCATCGACCACGATCAGACGGCCCGAATCACGCAGGCGGTCAGATACCGATTCAAACAAATCATTCAAGCTGCCCATTGCCGATACCTTCGCCGCTGCTGCCAGCTTGCGCATCAGCACAAGTGCCGTAAAGCTCGGATTAGCCTCAATCAAGATGGCCGCAGGGTTTTTCTCGCAGTAGTTTTTGACCGCCTGCGTCTTGCCCAAGCCGGCCTGACCGTAGATCACCACCGTTTCGCCGCCTTCGTGCGCATCGCGCATCACTTCCGCAATACGGCGTGTCGTCTTAGTCGATACAAAACCCAACACCAGCTCTTCACGTTGCGCTTTACTGTCCTGCACTTCCAAAAACGCCTCGATTTTCGGCTCGATGGTTTCATAATTCCCGCCTTTTTCCGCATAAGTGCCATTCAGATACATACTGATGGATGCCGGCGAAGTACCGATACCGCGTGCCAGTTGGGTTTGGTTCATTCCCGATTTAGCTTTAAATTCAGCCAGTTTTTGTTGCAATGCTTGATTGATTTGTTTCATTTTTAATATCCTTGAGTTTTAAACAACCTTTAAAGGCCGTCTGAAATGAAAGAGTTACCCGATTTAGAAAAACGCCTGATCATGCTGGAAGTTGCCGTTCAAGACTTGGAAGACAGGTCGCTTACCGATTCCTTCGTACTTGCCTGGCTGCTCCAGCGGATTACCCGTCAAGAGCCGACTTCGATTGAGCAGGTTCGCCGTTTCCTTCAAGCGCAGGCAAAAACGTTTGAGCCTGATTCCGTTCAGCGGGAACACCTTGAATCTTTACTTGAAATCGTTGAATCCGCCCAAGA
>NZ_CAUIXH010000035.1:0-9006 GCF_962707005.1 Neisseria basseii
TGGGAAGTGGTCGATGTGTTTGGCAATCATGGCTTGGGCGGTTTGCTGGAAGAAGGTGTTCATGAAAAATCCCCTAAATGTCTTGGTAGGAATTTAGGGGATTTTGGGGAATTTTGTAAAGGTCTCGGTTTGTTCAGTCAGCAGACGGCATGGGAAGCGCGGGGCAGATGCGTAAATACGCAGGAAGGGTGTGCAAGGGGCTGTAGGGCGTTGCACAGGGTTAGTTGTAGGGTTGGCTTCAGCCCACTGATTCCGCCAGTCTTACCAACTCCGCCATTCCCACAACGCCCACCGGGTGCCGCCAAACTGATGCTATCTGAAAGCGGTGCAAACGGTGTAAATGGCAGGCTGAAGCCCGCCCTACGCCCTTCTATGCGACACTTTGTGCCCTCTGGAAAATTCAAACAACCTGTTATATTAAATACAAAATATGCCGTCATTCCCGCGCAGGCGGGAATCCAGACCTGTCCGCACGGAAACTTAAATGAGAATTACTGGTCATTAATGATTTTCTTTATACATATCCAAATAGTGAAAGCATAAGTTGCTAGACTTACAAAATCTGGTAAGAAGTTTTCTAAAAAATAAAGTCTTCTATCTATATATATGCTTAATGTCCCTAGTGAGAAAAGCATGGATAAGCTTCTAGCTAATATACACCAAGATAAAATAATAACTGCCAGCACAATTGGCAAATGCTTAGATATGTTTTTTTTATTCATGTCTTTTGATTTGGATTCCCTTTATTTTTCCTAGTCGGATAAAGCAGTTTCTCTAATCTTGCGTTCCAGATTCCCGCCTGCGTGGGAATGACGGTTCGGGTGTTTCTGACGATTCGGGTATTTCTATGGTTTCGTCGGGCGTTGTGTAGGGCGGACTGTAGGGGGAGGATTCAGCCTGCCGATTACACCGTTTCCGCCAATCCCACCGACTTCAGACGGCATCGGTTTGCTGGCACACGGCGGCGCGTAACGGCACCGGTAAGCGAGCCGCAGAGCGGATTCGCAGGGTGGGCTTCAGCCTGCCGCATCAAGGGTTCTTGGAGGGAATGGTTGGAGTGGTGGAGATGGCGGATGTGTCAGATTTGTCGAGGCGGTGGAATCGGTGGGCTGAAGCCCACCCTACAATCCGTCTTACAGTCCCTTGCGCCCGCCCTGAAACCTGCACTTTGCACATCTTCACTGTGCATCCGCCCCGTGCAAAGCCTTGCGAACTATCTTACAAACTGCCTGACCTCACGCCGTGCTTTGCAAAATGGCAAAACTGCTTCAGACGGCATTCGGGGTGTGTTTGTGCGGAATTTGGCGGTAGGCGCGGTAGTAGGGTTCGAGCTGTCGGGCGATGAGTTGGAGCTGTTGGAGGAGAATATGGCTTTGCGCGCCGACGCTTTGCGCACGCAGGCTGTCAAGCTCTCCGCGCAGGCTGTCTAATTCGGCGTCGAAGCGGTCGGGTTCCATGTCGGGCAGGTTTTGGAAGATGTGTGCGGCATGTTCCGCGGCATGGTAAAACCTGCCTGTAAAGTCGGGGCCGCACCCTTCGTGCATTTCGCTGCGGTATGCGCCGAGGGCGGAAATATAGCCGGTCAGGGCGTAGCCGGTTTTGAGGAGGGTGAAGCCGGGTTGCAGGCTGCCGGCGAATTTTTCGGGTTCGCCGCTCATGTCGGAGAGGGTGCTGCTGAGGGCGGCGGTGTGTTCGTGGGCGCGGCGGCGGGTGGCGCGGTATTCGACATCGTCGCCTGTTTCGCCGCTTTTGAGGCGTTCGGTGATTTTTTCGAGATAGGCGCCGTTGCTGCGTACGGCAAGGGCGGCGGTGCGTTCGAGCGTGAGGTATTTCCAGTCGGGCCACAGGTAGCTGACCGCCGCCCAGGCAAGGGATGCGCCGATAATGGTGTCGATGATGCGCACGGGCATGGCGGCATATACGTCCAACCCTGCAAGCGACAGGCTGGTCAGTGCCTGAATGGTGATGAAAAATGTCGAGAAGCTGTATTTGTAGGTGCGGGTCATGAAGAACAGGGTGGTGCTGACGATGACGATCCAAAGCTTGGTTTCGACAGACGGGGTGAAGTAGGGGACGAGCGAGCCGACGATTACGCCGAGTACGGTACCGGCGATGCGCTGGCGGACGCGGCTTTTGGTGGCGGTGTAGTTGGGCTGGCAGACGAAAAGGGCGGTCAGCAGTATCCAGTAGCCGAGGTTGAGGTTGAGGGCTTCGACTATGGTGCAGGCGGCGGCAACGACGAGGGACAGGCGGACGGCATGGCGGAATACGCCTGATTCGAGATTTAGTTGCGGACGGATTGCCTGCCAGGTGTTTTTGAAGCTGCCGGTTTCGAGGGCGGCGATGCGGGTGTCGCCCATGCGGTCGTTTTCCACTTGAAGGCTGTTGTGCTGGAGTTGGCGGAATTGTTGGTCGACGCTGCCGAGGTTGTCGAGCAGGCGGCCGAGGTGGCGGATGTCGGGATTGTCGTTGCCATCTGAAAGGAGGCGCAGCGACTGGCGGCAGCCTTCGATGGCGCGGCCGAGGCGTTTGCTGTATGTGTAGTCTTTGCCCTCCCTGAGTGCTTGGGCGGCATTGCGGCATGCCTGCCCCTGCATTTCGAGCAGGCGGTGGATGCGGAAGATGATGTCGGTGTTTTTGAATTTTTCGGACATTTCCTGATAATCGACGTGGGCGGAGCTGATGCGTTCGTGTATGTCTTGGGCGGCAAAGTAGTAGCGCAGCATTTTGGCGGTACGCGGGTGGCGGTGTTTGCCGCGCAAACGGTAAAACAGGGCGGAACGGCATTGGTTGAAGGCGGTGATGACGCCGGTGTTGCTCATGGCGAGGTCGATGTGGCGGTTGCCTATCCATTCGGCTTCGTCGGGATCGAAAAAGTCGGCTTTGGCTTCGAGGTAGCCGCCGAGTGCTTCGTAGGCGTTGGCGACGCTTTCTTGGACGGGGCGGTGGGGCAGGATGATTTGGAACAGGAGGATGGCGGTGCTGTACAGTACGGTGCCGCACAGAATCATAAAGGGGTTGGTCAGCCAGTAGGTTTCGGGGGTGTAGGTAAGCGTGGTGTAGGTGGCGACGGCGAGTGCACCGAAGGCGAAGGTGCGGTATTTGAGCCCGACCGCGCCTAAAATGGTGAAGCCGAAGGTCATGAGGGTCATGGCGAGAATGAAGGGCAGCCCTGTGCCGAGGGTGCTTTGCGCCGTGAGCGAGGAGAGGGTGAACAGGGCGACGGAGGCAATGATGTTTTTCAGCCGTCCGGTCAGGCGGTTGTCCAAATCTACAAGGCCGCCGGCAATAATACCGAGTACGAAGGGCATGGCGAGCTTGGGTTCGCCTATCTGAAGGACGGTGGCGGCGGCGGTAAAGACGCTGGCGAAAACGGGAAGTGAGGTAATGAGCAGAGGCTTGAGGGGTGGGGTTTTCATGGTTTTACCGGTTTATTGTTATGAAGTGAATAAAGTGTAGCACACGGATGCGGATGATGAAGCGATGCCGTCTGAAAACGGCAGGGGTTTTCAGACGGCATCGGGTTTTGCGGATTAGGAAACAAGGTTGAGGTCGTTAATCCTGTCGTAAAGGAGTTCGGGCATTTTGCCTTCTTCGTACAGTTGGATGTGCAATCGTAGGTTGTTGGCGGAAACGGACTGGCGCAGGGCTTCTTCGTAACTGATGATGCCGTGACGGTACAGTTCGAAAAGGTTTTGGTCCATCGTCTGCATTCCGTCGGTTTTGGCGGTTTCCATGATTTTATTGATGTTCATCAGGTCGCCCTTCAGGATGAAGTCTTGGATGGCGGGCGTGTTGATGAGCAAATCGACAACCGCCGTCCTGCCCGTTTTGTCTTTTTTGAGAGCGAGGCGTTGGCAGACGATACCGGACAGGTTGAGGGCGATGTCGATCAGTATTTGTTTGTGCTGTTCTTTGGGGTAGAAGTTGAGTATGCGTTCGAGCGACTGCGGCGCGGTGTTGGCGTGGAGCGTAAAAATGCACAGGTGGCCGGTTTGGGCGAGCTGCATCGCGTATTCCATATTTTCCCTGCTGCGGACTTCGCCGATGCAGACCACGTCGGGGGACTGGCGCATAGCGTTTTGTACCGCCGTCTGCCAGTTTATGGTGTCGACGCCGATTTCGCGTTGGGTAAAGATGCAGCGGCGCGGTTTGTAGATAAACTCTATCGGGTCTTCGATGGTAACGATATGGCCGGGCAGGGTTTTGTTGCGGTGTTCGAGCATAGTCGCCATCGTGGTGGATTTGCCCGAACCGGTAGGCCCGACGATAATCAGCAGCCCGCGCGGCGCGACGGCGAGGTCTTTGAGCTTTTCGGGCAGACCCAATTCCTGCATTTGCGGGATGACGTGGTTGATGCGCCGCAAAACCAAACCTGCGTGGCCTTGGCTGTGGTAGGCGTTGGCGCGGTAGCGCGTGCCGCTGCGCGATTGGACGGAGTAGTTGATTTCGCCGTCGCGCCGGAATATTTCCGATTGTTCGGCGTTCATCGTCGATGCGGTGATGGCGGCGGTTTCCTCGCCCGTCAGAGCCTTTTGCGGCTGCGGGGTTAATGCGCCGTTGATTTTCAACGAGGGCGGGAATCCTTTGCTGATAAGGATGTCGGACGCGCTTTGCGCTTCTGCGGTTTCGCACAGGCGGTCGAGCAGCGGGTGGAGGTGTGCGCCGATTTCGGCCGGGGTTTCGGATCGGCTTTGTTTTTTTTGAGAATACACTTGAACCATTTCGTCCAAGATGTCGTGCAGGTTATTGGTACTCATCGTTAACTTCTTTTCAGTTTAAGCCTTGCAGTTTGCGGCGGCAGGTTTCAACAGGAAGGCGGACGCTTCCTATTCGGAAGGGTATGCTGGGCTGGATGTCGCGTCCCACCCCGCGTGTTTGCGCCTTGTTTTCCTGCCGGTATGGTCGGAAGGCGGTTGTGTGTCAGAAACTCATACTTTCGCTGTTTTGCGCGCGTTTGCGTGCGACTTCCGGTGCAATCAGCCCTTGGCGCACCAGCGATTGCAGCGATTGGTCCATCGTCTGCATACCGCTCGCCTGCCCGGTTTGCAGGACGGAGTTAATCTGCGCGATTTTGTTTTCGCGGATGAGGTTGCGGACGGCGGGGTTGGAAATCAGGATTTCGTGCGAGGCGACACGGCCGTTGCCGTCGCGCGTTTTCAGCAGGTTTTGGGAGATGACGGCGGTCAGCGATTCCGACAGCATAGAGCGCACCATTTCCTTTTCCCCCGCCGGGAATACGTCCACGATACGGTCGACGGTTTTTGCCGCGCCGGTCGTGTGCAGCGTGCCGAAAACCAAGTGTCCGGTTTCGGCGGCGGTCAGTGCCAAGCCGATGGTTTCGGGGTCGCGCATCTCGCCGACAAGGATAACGTCGGGGTCTTCGCGCAATGCGGAACTCAGCGCGTTGGCGAAGCTGAGGGTGTGCTGGTGCAGCTCGCGTTGGTTAATCAGGGATTTTTTGCTTTGGTGGACGAATTCGATCGGGTCTTCGATGGTCAGGATGTGTGCCGGCTGGGTTTCGTTGATGTAGTTGATCATCGCGGCAAGCGTGGTCGATTTGCCCGAACCGGTGGGACCGGTAACCAATACCATACCGCGCGGCGATTCTGCAATTTTTTGGAAAATGCGTGGGGCTTTCAATTCTTCCAGCGATAAGACGGTGCTGGGAATGGTGCGGAATACGGCGGCGGGGCCGCGGCCGGTGTTGAAGGCGTTGACGCGGAATCGGGCGACGTTGGGCAGTTCGAACGAGAAGTCGACTTCCAAGTTTTGCTGGTAGATTTTCCGCTGATGGTCGTTCATCACCGAAGTTACCATATTGCCGACCTCTTCCGCACTCATTTCGGGAAGGTTGATGCGCCGCATATCGCCGTGAACCCGAATCATAGGGGATATGCCCGAACTCAGGTGAAGGTCGGATGCTTTGTTTTTAACGCCGAAGGCGAGTAAGTCGGTAATCTGCATAATGCGGCTCTGTTTAGTATAATGTTTCGATTGGTTGGAATGATTCTAACAACCTTGATTGTACCGCCCTGACTGGAGGGGTTTCAACTGTTTAATCATTTTTAATAGGGGATAATCTATGACGGTGTTGCAACAGCGTTATCGGGAGGTGTCCGACCGTATTGGGAAATTGGTTCTGCAGGCGGGCAGGGAGCCGCATTCTGTCAGCCTGATTGCCGTCAGCAAGACCTTCCCTTCAGACGGCATCCGCGAAGTTTACGCCGCCGGACAGCGTGATTTCGGCGAGAACTATATTCAGGAGTGGTACGGTAAAACGGAAGAGTTGGCAGATTTGCCCGACATCGTGTGGCACGTCATCGGTGATGTGCAGTCCAATAAAACCAAGTTTGTCGCCGAACGCGCGCATTGGGTGCATACCGTATGCCGTCTGAAGACCGCCGTCCGGCTGAGCGGGCAGCGTCCTTCCTCGATGCCGCCCTTGCAGGTGTGTATCGAGGTAAACATTGCGGGCGAGGCGGAAAAACACGGTGTCGCGCCCGAAGAAGCGGTCGCGCTTGCCGTGGAAGTGGCGAAGCTGCCCAACCTTGTCGTGCGCGGACTGATGTGTGTTGCCAAAGCCGGCGGTAGTGAAACGGAGTTGAAAACCCAGTTTCAGACCATGCAAAAGCTGCTTGCCGATCTCAATGAGGCAGGCGTTAAGGCGGACGTGCTGTCTATGGGGATGTCGGACGATATGCCTGCCGCCATTGAGTGCGGTGCGACACACGTCCGTATCGGCAGCGCGATTTTCGGGAAAAGGGGATGATGGAAATTCGGGCAATAAAATATACGGCAACGGCTGCGTTGCTTGCATTTACGGTTGCAGGCTGTCGGCTGGCGGGGTGGTATGAGTGTTCGTCCCTGTCCGGCTGGTGTAAGCCGAGAAAACCGGCTGCCATCGATTTTTGGGATATTGGCGGCGAGAGTCCGCCGTCTTTAGAGGACTACGAGATACCGCTTTCAGACGGCAATCGTTCCGTCAGGGCAAACGAATATGAATCCGCACAACAATCTTACTTTTACAGGAAAATAGGGAAGTTTGAAGCCTGCGGGTTGGATTGGCGTACGCGTGACGGCAAACCTTTGATTGAGACGTTCAAACAGGAAGGTTTTGATTGTTTGAAAAAGCAGGGGTTGCGGCGCAACGGCCTGTCCGAGCGCGTCCGATGGTAAAAAATTGGGAATGAATTTAGTAAGGTAATTTTGAATAGGGTAGAAATAATGAATGTTTATTTTCTCGGCGGCGGCAATATGGCGGCTGCCGTTGCGGGCGGATTGGTCAAACAAGGCGGTTACCGCATCCATATTGCCAACCGGGGTGCGGAAAAGCGCGAACGTTTGCAAAAAGAGTTGGGTGTCGAAACTTCGGCAACCCTGCCGGAGCTTCATTCCGACGATGTTTTAATCCTTGCCGTCAAGCCGCAGGATATGGAAGCCGCGTGCAAAAATATCCGCACCAATGGTGCATTGGTGCTTTCTGTTGCAGCCGGATTGTCGGTCGATACGCTCAGCCGTTACATTGGGGGAACACGCCGCATTGTCCGGGTTATGCCGAATACGCCCGGGAAAATAGGACTGGGTGTATCCGGTATGTATGCCGAAGCGGAAGTATCGGAAACAGACTGTAAGATTGCCGATCGAATCATGAAATCTGTCGGTTTGACCGTTTGGTTGGAAGATGAAGCGCAAATGCACAGCATCACCGGCATCAGCGGCAGCGGACCGGCTTATGTGTTTTATCTGCTGGATGCTTTGCAGAATGCCGCCATCCGACAAGGGTTTGATATGGCAGAAGCACGCGCGCTCAGCCTGGCAACATTTAAAGGAGCGGTTGCCCTTGCCGAGCAGACGGGTGAAGATTTCGAGAAGCTTCAAAAAAATGTAACGTCAAAAGGCGGGACAACCCACGAAGCTGTGGAAGCCTTCAGACGGCATCGTGTCGCCGAAGCCATAAATGAAGGCGTTTGTGCCTGTGTACGCCGTTCGCAGGAAATGGAACGGCAATATCAATAATGTAAAGAAAATAAAAAAACCAATCCAAAACGTGTTATGATGCGCGTTTTCAAAAACGCCTTAGGCAATAAGCCTTATAAAAATCAAAGGAATAAAGCCACTTTGTGGTGCTTTGTTTTTTGCGGTGAACCGAGAGGACATACATTATGGCAAAGCTGACAGAACAAGATATTTTGAATTGGAGCGGGCCGGAAGACGATTATATGAATGACGACCATTTGGCTTTTTTCCGCGAATTGCTGGTAAAAATGCAAGACGAACTCATCGAAAATGCTTCCGCTACGACAGGACATCTCCAAGAACACGAATCAGCCCCCGATCCCGCCGACCGTGCCACACAGGAAGAGGAGTACGCATTGGAACTCCGTACCCGCGATCGGGAACGAAAACTTCTCAGTAAAATACAGGCGACCATCCGCAATATTGATGAAGGGGACTATGGATTCTGTGCCGATACGGGAGAACCTATCGGTCTGAAGCGGCTGCTGGCACGCCCGACAGCCACTTTATCCGTAGAGGCGCAAGAGCGGCGTGAGAGAATGAAAAAACAGTTTGCCGACTAAATTTGCCTTTTGGTTATTTTCAAACCATATGACAGAAAAAAAGGGGAGTAGATAAGAGGGGTGTAGGTAAATTTCGAGTCGGATGTGGTTTGTGGTGAAATAAAAAACCTTATCCGACAGAGACATGACGAATTTCCCCAAAAAAATCCCACTGAAAGTATTGACCGTTTTCCCCTGTGGGCGTATAGTTCGGTTCTTCGCTGCTGACGAAGCGGCGAACGAACTGAAAAGTATAGCACAGAATGTCGGGAATATCGAGAGATATCTTGACAGATGGAAGAAATACTTTATAATTCGCAACGCTCTTTAACAAAACAGATTACCGATAAGTGTGAGTGCCTTGAGCCTCACACTGTTTGAAAGACAGACAAGATGATGTTTTGAACATTGTTCTGTCGGTTTCTTTGAAGCAGACCAGAAGTTA
>NZ_CAUIXH010000036.1:0-6447 GCF_962707005.1 Neisseria basseii
GTAGCGACTCCGATCAGCCAAGCGTTTCAGAATCACCGAAAGACAACGCGGGCACGGGTAGCGACTCCGATCAGCCAAGCGTTTCAGAATCACCGAAAGACAACGCGGGCACGGGTAGCGACTCCGGTCAGACAAGCGTTTCAGAACCGCCGAAAGATAATGCGGGCACGGGTAGCGACTCCGGTCAGCCAAGTGTTTCGGAATCACCGAAAGACAACGCGGGCACGGGTAGCGACTCCGGTCAGCCAAGCGTTTCAGAACCGCCGAAAGACAACGCGGGCACGGGTAGCGACTCCGGTCAGCCAAGCGTTTCGGAACAACTGAAAGACAATGCAAATGTTGATACGAAAGATGAAAAAGTTATTGAATATCTGGAGAAATCATCATTAAAAGATGTACCAAAAGAATTGCAAGCCAAAGTATTAGAGGTTAAAGGTGATGAATATACAGGAGCGCGAAAACAATATGCAGGTAAGCTCGGTAAGGGTGAATCCGTCAAGGCAATGCTATTTCTAGACGGCGAAGAGCTGTTTAGTAAGGAACAACTTCAGAAGATGGATGTATATGTTAATGGTAAAAAATACGAAGGTAGTAAGGGGGGTGAGCTAGATGTTCTCCCCAAAGGTTTGAGTGAGCAAAAGATTGAGGTTTACGGTGCGGATAAAGAACAGAATTATGCGCTATCAAAAACTTGGGTTTATGAGCAGCCGTATTCCGTGGTTAGAGGCTATTTTGGCTACGCTCGAAAAGACGGTAATCCTACAAGAGAGAATAGACAAAATCCTGAAGAGATTCCATTTGACTTTGCTCTGAGCGACATTAGAGGCGTGGCAACAGATGAAGACAAATTACCCAAGGCTGGGAGCTTTCAATATGAAGGTCGGGCATTTGGCGGTAATAGGGTTTTATCCAAAGAATCGTTAGATAACCATAATGGCGTATTTAGATACACAATTGATTTTGATCATAGAAAAGGCTCTGGTTCAATTGAAGGAATGGAACAATATGGCAAAATTGAATTAAAAGAAGCTGCTATTGAGAAAATCGCTTATGTAAGGGGCAACACCAGCTTGGGGTTGAAAGACCAGGTTTCTTATTTTGGCGTGAACGAAGGAGTGGCTACGTCAGAGAAGGATAATGAGATTAAAAAGTATCATTTGGGTATTTTTGGCGAAGCGGCTAATGAAGTAGCAGGTGCTGTAAGCCAAGAGCATAAATATGAAGCTGTTATCGGTTTCGGCGGCGAGAAGAAATAGAGAAAGCACTATTTCTATTTAGTGCCGTTTGTCCGGGCAAGATGCCGTCTGAAGTTTCAGACGGCATTTTCTTCAAAAAACAGTCCGCCGAATCGAATGCTGCCAAGCGGCAATGCAATACCTCAAAACAGCAATAATTTCTTTCAAAACAGTTGATTCTTACTGAACGTAAATGGCCGTGTAATACGAAAAGAGAAATGGTGTTGCTGGGCATTTTATTTGAATTTGTTATGAAATTGATGAAATCTAAAAATATCTTTCTTATGGGATACCTAATCGCTTCGGCGACGTTTGCCGAGGATATCGGCGTGCCTGTCGAACCGATTAACGTCGGTAGTCGGGCTGCGATGCCGTCTGAAGGGGAAAGCCTCGCCCTCCTGCCGTTTGCCGAGGATGTGCCGCCGGTTCGCGATGCAATGCCGTCTGAAGCTCCTAAAAGTGCGGCAGGAGGCGATGTTCGAGGCGACCGGATGGGAATGCAGATTAATCGGGCGTTGTTGGCGCGCGACTGGGCGGCACTGAAACGCCTGTTGCCCCAATATGCCGAACAACCGCAATATGATGCGGTGCTGTACCGTTATGCCCTCGGTGCGTTATATCGCAGCGAGATGCGGCAGGGCGAGGCGGCCGATTTATACCGTGAGTTGTTGTCGGAAAGGCCTGACCTTGTTTATCCCCGTTTTGATTTGGGCGTGATGCTGTTTGAAGACAAACAATATCGTGAGGCATTGGTTCAGTTGCACCGGGTCGAGGAGGCGTTGCCGCCCGATATGCGGCAGCTTGCACGGGAATATATCCGTCAGGCGGAAGCGGTGCAGGTGTGGCATCCTTCGTTCAATATGAATTACGAACAAACAGATAATGTAAACAGTGCTTCCCCTTCACGGAACATCATCCTCAACGGCCGGAAATGGACAAAATCGGAAGACAGCCTGCCCAAACGCGCCAACGGGATAAGGTACGAACTGGGTATTGACCGGATGTTTAATATTGCAGGCAATCACTTTGCCCGCTTAGGCATCAGCGGTTCCGGTGTGCATTATTGGAATGCCCGGGATTTTAGCGAACAGGCGTTTCATGCCGAAGTAGGCTACCGTTATCGGAATAGCCGTCTAGAGTGGGGATTTCGACCCTTTGTCGAACAAAACCGGCTGGGCAATAACCGTTATACGGCAAATACGGGTATTGCGTTGGATTACAGCCGCCGTCTGAATGAAAAATGGCGCAGCACCCAATCTCTCCAGTACGGCCGCAAACAATACCATGACGAATATTTGGCAAAACGTTACAACAGTAAAACGATTTCAGTCAGCAGTACGCTCAGCTATTACGCTATGCCGGCTTGGCAGTTGTACGGAGGTATTAGCGGTATGTTTGATAATACTGTGGAGAAAGAGCAGGCTTCACGGCGTTATGGTGTAAGTTTGGGTACGGTGAAAATATTAGACGGCGGTCTTGGACTGAAGTTGGGTGCGGGTTACACGAAACGGGTATTTAAAGCCCCTGCAACATTAATTTACAATTTTACTCGGCGTGATGATGAATATCGGATGAGCGCGGCTTTATGGCATAAAAAACTGTCGTGGAAAGGATTTACACCCCAAATAAATTTCCGTTACAACAAGATCAACAGCAATATGCCCGCCTTTTATTCGCGCAGCGGCAAGGAATGGTTTGTCAGTATAGAAAAAACGTATTGACAGTATTTTCTTCAGTCGTCCGACTGATTGTGAGGGATGTCGGTAAATATTTATCGGCAAACAAGAAAATCATCTTTCTTCTTGTCGTTATGCTTGACTGTATACTTGCAATAAAAATATAATTCCACTCTTGCCGACATGGTGTCGGCAAGTATTTAACTCAACAGGACGAGAAAATATGCCAACTATCAACCAATTGGTACGCAAAGGCCGTCAAAAGCCCGTGTACGTAAACAAAGTGCCCGCACTGGAAGCCTGCCCGCAAAAACGTGGCGTGTGCACCCGTGTATACACAACTACCCCTAAAAAACCTAACTCTGCATTGCGTAAAGTATGTAAAGTTCGCCTGACCAACGGTTTTGAAGTGATTTCATACATCGGTGGTGAAGGCCATAACCTGCAAGAGCACAGCGTTGTACTGATCCGCGGCGGTCGTGTAAAAGACTTGCCAGGTGTACGTTACCACACTGTGCGTGGTTCTTTGGATACTGCAGGTGTTAAAGACCGTAAACAAGCCCGTTCCAAATACGGTGCTAAGCGTCCTAAATAATTACAGGGACTTAAATAGGCACGTCGGCCGCCTAAGCTGAATAACGGCCGAGTAAGTGAATACTCAATTGGGTATTCATGGGAATTGACCCAACTGAATAGATTAAAGGAAATTAAAATGCCAAGACGTAGAGAAGTCCCTAAGCGCGACGTACTGCCAGATCCTAAATTCGGCAGCGTTGAGCTGACTAAATTCATGAACGTATTGATGATTGACGGTAAAAAATCTGTTGCAGAACGTATCGTTTACGGTGCGCTGGAACAAATTGAGAAAAAAACCGGCAAAGTAGCAATCGAAGTATTTAACGAAGCCATTGCAAACGCCAAACCTATCGTGGAAGTGAAAAGCCGCCGTGTAGGTGGTGCAAACTACCAAGTTCCTGTTGAAGTTCGTCCTTTACGCCGTCTGGCTCTTGCAATGCGCTGGGTTCGCGATGCGGCCCGTAAACGTGGTGAGAAATCCATGGATCTGCGTTTGGCAGGCGAATTGATTGATGCGGCTGAAGGTCGTGGCGGTGCGTTGAAAAAACGTGAAGAAGTACACCGTATGGCTGAAGCCAATAAAGCATTCTCTCACTTCCGTTTCTAATTTTGAAAGGCTAATAAAATGGCTCGTAAGACCCCGATCAGCCTGTACCGTAACATCGGTATTTCCGCCCATATTGACGCGGGTAAAACCACTACTACAGAACGTATTTTGTTCTATACCGGTTTGACTCACAAACTGGGCGAGGTGCATGATGGCGCGGCTACTACCGACTACATGGAACAAGAGCAAGAGCGTGGTATTACCATTACCTCCGCTGCCGTTACTTCCTACTGGTCCGGTATGGCGAAACAATTCCCAGAGCACCGCTTCAACATCATCGACACCCCGGGACACGTTGACTTTACCGTAGAGGTAGAGCGTTCTATGCGTGTATTGGACGGCGCGGTAATGGTTTACTGCGCGGTGGGCGGTGTTCAACCCCAATCTGAAACCGTATGGCGGCAAGCCAACAAATACCAAGTGCCGCGCTTGGCGTTTGTAAATAAAATGGACCGTCAGGGTGCCAACTTCTTCCGTGTTGTCGAGCAAATGAAAACCCGTTTGCGCGCAAACCCTGTACCTATCGTCATTCCGGTTGGTGCGGAAGACAGTTTCACCGGTGTTGTCGATTTGCTGAAAATGAAATCTATCATCTGGAATGAAGCCGATAAAGGTACAACCTTTACCTATGGCGATATTCCTGCCGAATTGGTCGAAACTGCCGAAGAATGGCGTCAAAATATGATTGAAGCCGCAGCCGAAGCCAGCGAAGAACTGATGGACAAATACTTGGGCGGTGAAGATCTGACCGAAGAAGAAATCGTAGGCGCGTTGCGTCAACGTACTTTGGCAGGCGAAATTCAGCCTATGCTGTGTGGTTCTGCATTTAAAAACAAAGGTGTTCAACGTATGTTGGACGCAGTTGTAGAATTGCTGCCAGCTCCTACCGATATTCCTCCGGTTCAAGGTGTTAATCCTAACACTGAAGAAGCCGACAGCCGTCAAGCCAGCGATGAAGAGAAATTCTCTGCATTGGCGTTCAAAATGTTGAACGACAAATACGTTGGTCAATTGACCTTTATCCGCGTTTACTCTGGCGTTGTGAAATCCGGTGATACCGTATTGAACTCAGTAAAAGGTACTCGTGAACGTATCGGTCGTTTGGTACAAATGACTGCTGCAGACCGTACTGAAATCGAAGAAGTACGCGCTGGCGACATCGCCGCTGCTATCGGTCTGAAAGACGTTACTACCGGTGAAACCCTGTGTGCTGAAAGCGCACCAATCATCTTGGAGCGCATGGAATTCCCTGAGCCGGTAATCCATATTGCCGTTGAGCCGAAAACCAAAGCTGACCAAGAGAAAATGGGTATCGCCCTGAACCGTCTGGCTAAGGAAGACCCTTCTTTCCGTGTCCGTACAGACGAGGAATCTGGTCAAACCATTATTTCCGGTATGGGTGAGCTGCACTTGGAAATTATTGTTGACCGTATGAAACGCGAATTCGGCGTGGAAGCAAATATCGGTGCGCCTCAAGTGGCTTACCGCGAAACTATCCGCAAAGAAGTCGAAGCCGAATACAAACACGCCAAACAATCCGGTGGTAAAGGTCAATACGGTCACGTTGTGATCAAAATGGAACCTATGGAGCCGGGTGGCGCAGGCTACGAATTTATCGACGAAATTAAAGGTGGTGTGATTCCTCGCGAATTCATTCCGTCTGTCGATAAAGGTATCCGCGATACCCTGCCTAACGGTATCGTTGCAGGCTACCCAGTAGTTGACGTACGTGTACGTTTGATCTTCGGTTCTTCGCACGACGTCGACTCCTCTCAACTGGCCTTCGAATTGGCTGCTTCCCAAGCCTTCAAAGAAGGTATGCGTAAAGCCAATCCTGCTCTGCTTGAGCCAATCATGGCAGTTGAAGTGGAAACCCCTGAAGAATACATGGGTGACGTAATGGGCGACTTGAACCGTCGTCGTGGCGTTGTATTGGGTATGGATGATGACGGTATCGGCGGTAAGAAAGTCCGTGCCGAAGTACCTCTGGCAGAAATGTTCGGTTACTCAACCGACTTGCGTTCTGCAACCCAAGGTCGCGCTACTTACTCCATGGAGTTCAAAAAATACGCTGAAGCTCCTGCTCACGTAGCTGCTGCTGTAACTGAAGCCCGCAAAGGCTAATCAGAAAAGGCCGTCTGAAACTGAAAATAAATTTTCAGACGGCCATTGTTCTTTAATCGATCTTTATATGTAAAGGAATTAGCTCATGGCTAAGGAAAAATTTGAACGTAGCAAACCGCACGTAAACGTTGGCACCATCGGTCACGTTGACCATGGTAAAACCACTCTGACTGCTGCTTTGACTACTATTTTGGCTAAAAAATTCGGTGGCGCTGCAAAAGCTTACGAC
>NZ_CAUIXH010000037.1:0-5531 GCF_962707005.1 Neisseria basseii
GCATCTGCGGACGACAAGGTGCGTCATTTTAAAATGAATACCCGGACGCTTCAAGCTCCGCATCCGCCCGAAGCCCGCATTTCCCGACCCGCTTTGCGGGTAAGGCAAAAACCCCCGAATAATCGGGGGTTTTCTGAAAGGGTGTTTGGCAGTGACCTACTTTCGCATGGAAGAACCACACTATCATCGGCGCTGAGTCGTTTCACGGTCCTGTTCGGGATGGGAAGGCGTGGGACCAACTCGCTATGGCCGCCAAACTTAAACTGTTACAAATCGGTAAAGCCTTAATCAATATATTCGGTGATGACTGAATCAGTCAGTAAGCTTTTATCTCTTGAAGTTCTTCAAATGATAGAGTCAAGCCTCACGAGCAATTAGTATGGGTTAGCTTCACGCGTTACCGCGCTTCCACACCCCACCTATCAACGTCCTGGTCTCGAACGACTCTTTAGTGTGGTTAAACCACAAGGGAAGTCTCATCTTCAGGCGAGTTTCGCGCTTAGATGCTTTCAGCGCTTATCTCTTCCGAACTTAGCTACCCGGCTATGCAACTGGCGTTACAACCGGTACACCAGAGGTTCGTCCACTCCGGTCCTCTCGTACTAGGAGCAGCCCCCGTCAAACTTCCAACGCCCACTGCAGATAGGGACCAAACTGTCTCACGACGTTTTAAACCCAGCTCACGTACCACTTTAAATGGCGAACAGCCATACCCTTGGGACCGACTACAGCCCCAGGATGTGATGAGCCGACATCGAGGTGCCAAACTCCGCCGTCGATATGAACTCTTGGGCGGAATCAGCCTGTTATCCCCGGAGTACCTTTTATCCGTTGAGCGATGGCCCTTCCATACAGAACCACCGGATCACTATGTCCTGCTTTCGCACCTGCTCGACTTGTCGGTCTCGCAGTTAAGCTACCTTTTGCCATTGCACTATCAGTCCGATTTCCGACCGGACCTAGGTAACCTTCGAACTCCTCCGTTACTCTTTGGGAGGAGACCGCCCCAGTCAAACTGCCTACCATGCACGGTCCCCGACCCGGATTACGGGTCTGGGTTAGAACCTCAAAGACACCAGGGTGGTATTTCAAGGACGGCTCCACAGAGACTGGCGTCTCTGCTTCTAAGCCTCCCACCTATCCTACACAAGTGACTTCAAAGTCCAATGCAAAGCTACAGTAAAGGTTCACGGGGTCTTTCCGTCTAGCAGCGGGTAGATTGCATCTTCACAACCACTTCAACTTCGCTGAGTCTCGGGAGGAGACAGTGTGGCCATCGTTACGCCATTCGTGCGGGTCGGAACTTACCCGACAAGGAATTTCGCTACCTTAGGACCGTTATAGTTACGGCCGCCGTTTACTGGGGCTTCGATCCGATGCTTGCACATCTTCAATTAACCTTCCAGCACCGGGCAGGCGTCACACCCTATACGTCCACTTTCGTGTTAGCAGAGTGCTGTGTTTTTAATAAACAGTCGCAGCCACCTATTCTCTGCGACCCTCCTAGGCTTACGGAGCAAGTCCTTAACCTTAGAGGGCATACCTTCTCCCGAAGTTACGGTATCAATTTGCCGAGTTCCTTCTCCCGAGTTCTCTCAAGCGCCTTAGAATTCTCATCCTGCCCACCTGTGTCGGTTTGCGGTACGGTTCGATTCAAACTGAAGCTTAGTGGCTTTTCCTGGAAGCGTGGTATCGGTTACTTCGTGTCCGTAGACACTCGTCGTCACTTCTCGGTGTTAAGAAGACCCGGATTTGCCTAAGTCTTCCACCTACCGGCTTAAACAAGCTATTCCAACAGCTTGCTAACCTAACCTTCTCCGTCCCCACATCGCATTTGAATCAAGTACAGGAATATTAACCTGTTTCCCATCGACTACGCATTTCTGCCTCACCTTAGGGGCCGACTCACCCTACGCCGATGAACGTTGCGTAGGAAACCTTGGGCTTTCGGCGAGCGGGCTTTTCACCCGCTTTATCGCTACTCATGTCAACATTCGCACTTCTGATACCTCCAGTACACTTTACAATGCACCTTCATCGGCCTACAGAACGCTCCCCTACCATGCCAGTAAACTGGCATCCGCAGCTTCGGTTATAGATTTGAGCCCCGTTACATCTTCCGCGCAGGACGACTCGACCAGTGAGCTATTACGCTTTCTTTAAATGATGGCTGCTTCTAAGCCAACATCCTGGCTGTCTGGGCCTTCCCACTTCGTTTACCACTTAATCTATCATTTGGGACCTTAGCTGGCGGTCTGGGTTGTTTCCCTCTTGACAACGGACGTTAGCACCCGCTGTCTGTCTCCCGAGGAACCACTTGATGGTATTCTGAGTTTGCCATGGGTTGGTAAGTTGCAATAACCCCCTAGCCATAACAGTGCTTTACCCCCATCAGTGTCTTGCTCGAGGCACTACCTAAATAGTTTTCGGGGAGAACCAGCTATCTCCGAGTTTGTTTAGCCTTTCACCCCTATCCACAGCTCATCCCCGCATTTTGCAACATGCGTGGGTTCGGTCCTCCAGTACCTGTTACGGCACCTTCAACCTGGCCATGGATAGATCACTCGGTTTCGGGTCTACACCCAGCAACTGTTCGCCCTATTAAGACTCGGTTTCCCTACGCCTCCCCTATTCGGTTAAGCTCGCTACTGAATGTAAGTCGTTGACCCATTATACAAAAGGTACGCAGTCACACCACATGGGCGCTCCCACTGTTTGTATGCATCAGGTTTCAGGTTCTATTTCACTCCCCTCCCGGGGTTCTTTTCGCCTTTCCCTCACGGTACTGGTTCACTATCGGTCGATGATGAGTATTTAGCCTTGGAGGATGGTCCCCCCATATTCAGACAGGATTTCACGTGTCCCGCCCTACTTTTCGTACGCTTAGTACCACTATTAAGATTTCGAATACGGGACTATCACCCACTATGGTCAAGCTTCCCAGCTTGTTCTTCTATCTCGACAGTTATCACGTACAGGCTCCTCCGCGTTCGCTCGCCACTACTTGCGGAATCTCGGTTGATTTCTTTTCCTCCGGGTACTTAGATGGTTCAGTTCTCCGGGTTCGCTTCTCTAAGTCTATGTATTCAACTTAGGATACTGCACAGAATGCAGTGGGTTTCCCCATTCGGACATCGCGGGATCATAGCTTTATTGCCAGCTCCCCCGCGCTTTTCGCAGGCTTACACGTCCTTCATCGCCTATCATCGCCAAGGCATCCACCTGATGCACTTATTCACTTGACTCTATCATTTCAAGAACTTCTTTGACTTCGTTTACCTACCCGTTGACTAGGGAAGTAAACTTGAAATTCCTACTTTGATAAAGCTTACTGCTTTGTTGTGTCTTAATCCTGCCTTTTGTGTTTCAGGATTAAGTCGATACAATCATCACCCAAATACTGTGTTTGTTTTCTTTTCTCTTGCGAGAGATTTTTATCCTTTGCAAAGAATAAAAAATCAAAACAAACTCATTGTCTTTGTTTGTTGATTTCGGCTTTCCAATTTGTTAAAGATCGATGCGTCGTTATTCTACTTCGCAAATCAAAATAAGCTGCTGAGAATAGCAAACTTGTTTTCATTTGTAAAGTTTTGGTGGAGGCAAACGGGATCGAACCGATGACCCCCTGCTTGCAAAGCAGGTGCTCTACCAACTGAGCTATGCCCCCCGTTCTTGGTGGGTCTGGGAGGACTTGAACCTCCGACCCCACGCTTATCAAGCGTGTGCTCTAACCAGCTGAGCTACAAACCCGGATTCTCTTCTTAAGCGAACCTTGCCTTCACTCAAGCTTCTTCCGCATCTTTTCAGTTTACCGATAAGTGTGAATGCCTAAAGCCTCTTCTTTCTCTAGAAAGGAGGTGATCCAGCCGCAGGTTCCCCTACGGCTACCTTGTTACGACTTCACCCCAGTCATGAAGCATACCGTGGTAAGCGGACCCCTTGCGGTTATCCTACCTACTTCTGGTATCCCCCACTCCCATGGTGTGACGGGCGGTGTGTACAAGACCCGGGAACGTATTCACCGCAGTATGCTGACCTGCGATTACTAGCGATTCCGACTTCATGCACTCGAGTTGCAGAGTGCAATCCGGACTACGATCGGTTTTGTGAGATTGGCTCCACCTCGCGGCTTGGCTACCCTCTGTACCGACCATTGTATGACGTGTGAAGCCCTGGTCATAAGGGCCATGAGGACTTGACGTCATCCCCACCTTCCTCCGGCTTGTCACCGGCAGTCTCATTAGAGTGCCCAACTGAATGATGGCAACTAATGACAAGGGTTGCGCTCGTTGCGGGACTTAACCCAACATCTCACGACACGAGCTGACGACAGCCATGCAGCACCTGTGTTACGGCTCCCGAAGGCACTCCTCCGTCTCTGGAGGATTCCGTACATGTCAAGACCAGGTAAGGTTCTTCGCGTTGCATCGAATTAATCCACATCATCCACCGCTTGTGCGGGTCCCCGTCAATTCCTTTGAGTTTTAATCTTGCGACCGTACTCCCCAGGCGGTCAATTTCACGCGTTAGCTACGCTACTGAACAATCAAGTTGCCCAACAGCTAATTGACATCGTTTAGGGCGTGGACTACCAGGGTATCTAATCCTGTTTGCTACCCACGCTTTCGAGCATGAACGTCAGTGTTATCCCAGGAGGCTGCCTTCGCCATCGGTATTCCTCCACATCTCTACGCATTTCACTGCTACACGTGGAATTCTACCTCCCTCTGACACACTCTAGTCACCCAGTTCAGAACGCAGTTCCCAGGTTGAGCCCAGGGATTTCACATCCTGCTTAAGTAACCGTCTGCGCTCGCTTTACGCCCAGTAATTCCGATTAACGCTCGCACCCTACGTATTACCGCGGCTGCTGGCACGTAGTTAGCCGGTGCTTATTCTTCAGGTACCGTCATCAGCCGCTGATATTAGCAACAGCCTTTTCTTCCCTGACAAAAGTCCTTTACAACCCGAAGGCCTTCTTCAGACACGCGGCATGGCTGGATCAGGCTTGCGCCCATTGTCCAAAATTCCCCACTGCTGCCTCCCGTAGGAGTCTGGGCCGTGTCTCAGTCCCAGTGTGGCGGATCATCCTCTCAGACCCGCTACTGATCGTCGCCTTGGTGGGCCTTTACCCCACCAACTAGCTAATCAGATATCGGCCGCTCGAATAGCGCAAGGCCAGAAGGTCCCCTGCTTTCTCTCTCAAGACGTATGCGGTATTAGCTGATCTTTCGATCAGTTATCCCCCACTACTCGGTACGTTCCGATATGTTACTCACCCGTTCGCCACTCGCCACCCAAGAAGCAAGCTTCTCTGTGCTGCCGTCCGACTTGCATGTGTAAAGCATGCCGCCAGCGTTCAATCTGAGCCAGGATCAAACTCTTATGTTCAATCTCTAACTTTTTAACTTCTGGTCTGCTTCAAAGAAACCGACAGAACAATGTTCAAAACATCATCTTGTCTGTCTTTCAAACAGTGTGAGGCTCAAGGCACTCACACTTATCGGTAATCTGTTTTGTTAAAGAGCGTT
>NZ_CAUIXH010000038.1:0-5032 GCF_962707005.1 Neisseria basseii
ATCCATATTGATACCGGCACGCGTGCTGCCGATATTGATGGAGCTGCACACGATATCGGTAGTCTTCATCGCTTCAGGAATGGAACGGATCAGCACCTCATCCGAAGGCGACATACCTTTTTGCACCAGCGCGGAAAAACCGCCGATAAAGGACACGCCGATGGCCTTGGCTGCCTTGTCCAAAGTCTGCGCCACGCTGACGTAAGAATCGGCTTTGGTTGCCGCCGCGATTTGGGCAATCGGCGTAACGGAAATACGCTGATTCACAATCGGCACGCCGTATTTGGCAGAAAGGTGTTTCGCCGTTGCCACCAAGTCTTTGCCGACTGTGGTGATTTTGTTGTAAATATTTCGGTTCAACACATCGATGTCGGTGCTGATGCAGTCGTGCAAATCAATGCCGATGGTAATGGTGCGCACGTCAAAATTCTGGTCAGCTACCATGCGGATAGTTTCGAGGATTTCGTTGGAATGGACTTGGGACATTTTTGGGGATTCCTTGTTGAATGGGTTTTATTTGGTGCAGGCTGCCTGTGATTTATTTTTGTTCTGAGACATAATGCGGTGTTTCTTCTACTGCGGCAAACAGTTTACCGTCCGCATCCCATAAGGGTTGGCGGCAGGAATCGCAGTATGCCGCTTCGTGATTAGCATACGGCGGCGGCTCACTTATGGCCAAATCCCATGCCGACAGTTGACCGCAGGAGGAGCAATCGACCATATATAAGATGAAATTTGCCGCCTTATTCAGACTCTGGAAGGACCAAAAATCAGATTGGATTTTTTCCAAACTTTTGCACGCGTTGCTCGAAACAATAAACACAGTGTAGTCATCGCTACCGCTTTCCAAGAGCATCAGCCGCATTTTTTTCCGTTTGAGTTTGCTGTCGAAATAGTCGAAGGCAAAGGGCAGAAAATCGCCATTTTTCCAATTTTGACCAAATTCTTTGTCGAATTTTTTATATAAATCATCGGGTTTTTCTTTTAGTATTTCTTTGCCGAACGCCACCAAACGTTCATTGATAAATTGATAAAGCTCACCCTGTCCACTTTCTCCTTTCCAATCTAAAAAGAGAAAAATACGGTTTTGATACAGGGCTTCCCGCAATATTTCGTTTTGGGAAGCTAATGGCGACAGCACGGGATATTCGTTTTCGGCAACGATTTTTTGCAGTATTTTTTCGGGTTTCATGGAAATATCCTCGTATTTTGGTATTTTGAAGTGTAAACTGCCTGTATTTCCTTTTGCTTAGATTTGTTTTTACCGCCCAACCGCCGCCGCAACATCAGCATTTTGACAAGTACAAACACAGGAAGCGACAGCAAAAACGCCAAAAATCCGTGCTCTACACCCCACACTTTGAACAACACGGGTATCACTTTGTTGTCGGTCGTAATTCGGTAACGCGCAGTCATAAAAGCATTGGCATCCAATCGGTTGTTTACGTAAAACAGCTCGAACGTGTCGGATGGCAGACGGATCTGTTGTAGGTATACGCCTTTGCGGTCGCGCAACACAGTATCTTCGCATACCAAGGTTTCGATGCTTCTCACTGGTTTAGAGATTGGCGCAGGATTATCATGGTAAAACTCCTTCTTTTCAGTCAGCCTGACCGGCCAGTAACGATGGTATCTCTGCCCTGTTCTCCAACACATTCAAAGCAGCCTGCACTTTGAAAACCAGGGTGTAGGCTACTTTTTTTCAGATTCGGTGCATCGCTTGGAAGATTTCTTCGTTTTGCATACGGATATCAAGCGCGAGTTTTTTGCTCTCTTTCGCAAACAAATCCAAAACTTCTTGACGCGATTTGGTGCATTTTGAAGTGTCCACCAAAATAATCATGGTAAAAAAATCGTCCATCAGCTGTTGGCTGATGTTGAGAATATTGATTTGGTTTTCCGCTAAAATTTTGGAAACGTCGTACACAATGCCCACACGGTCTTTACCGATGACGGTGATGACTGAATTATTCACGAAGCTTTCTCCTTGCAGATATCCGTTAAAGTCCGAAATTATACCACCGTCAGATTTTGAAGAAATATTGTCAACAATATATACATACAAAATGCCGTCTGAAGCCATTTCAGACGGCATCAAGATTCAGGGTTCGATTAAATAACCATCCTTATCCCACTGGGTTTTCCTGACCAACTTGTCATCCTGATAAACAGCCTCGCTCTTTTTAGAACCATCTTCATACCACTCCAAAACCACCCCGTTGCGTTGATGGTGCCGGATAGACAGTTCCGAGAGTAATCGGCCGCTTTCATCCCAAGTCAGAATTTTGGCAGGTTCATCGTTGACCATAACCATTTCCGTCTTGATACTGCCGTCGGCATACCATTGCCTCCATACGCCGTTTGCCTTATTTTGCTTAAACTGGATTTCACTTTCCTTGCCGCCGTTACGGTAATAGCGGTATCCCGTGCCTTCACTCAAGCCATTTTTATAAGGCATAACTGCAGATTTTTTACCGTTCGGATACCAGTTGACCCACTCCCCGTCCGGCTTACCCTTGCTGAAGCCCCCCGCCATTTTTTTCTGACCGTTAAAATGCCACAAAATCAACATACCGTTTTGCAGGGTGGGCACAAAAGATTTGATTTGCGTTGAAGCAACGATATAAGGTTCAGAATATTTCTTCATCGACGGATAATAAAAATCCTGCGCGTGTGCGATACCCGCCTCCACACGATATTGCCTGATATAAGCGGCAGACGACATCGTCGCCGTCAGCTTTCCGTTCTGATTAAAATAAACAGAATAGGTCTGCGCCGGCAAAGCAGCCGAAAAACCCAACAGGACAATTGAAAATACAATCCGAGATAATTTTTTCATTGCAATAGCGATATAAAAAACAATTAACTTATAAACAATATGGTAAGGATTTCTCAACCAAGCGTCAAACCCGAGACAACGTGTCGTAAAAATGCCGTCTGAAAACAAATCGTCTTCAGACGGCATTTCCCTCCGACTCACTCCTCGCCCAATAACTGCTCGCGCGTCAAGAGGAAAACAAAACCGTCGCCCCAGCTGGTTTCCAACCAAGTAAAAGGCAACTCCGGATACGCTGCTTCCAATACATCCCTGTTATGCCCGATTTCCACCAGCAATACACCTTTGGGATTCAGAAACTTTGCCGCATTCAGAAGAATCTGCCTGGTGGCATCCAATCCGTCCGCCCCGCTGCCCAACGCCAATTCCGGTTCGTGCAAATACTCTTCAGGCAAAGCCTCAACCGACTCCGCATCCACATAAGGCGGATTGGAAACAATCAAATCATAAGTGCCTTCCAATCCTTCAAACAAATCCGTATGAATAAGCCGGATACGTTCTTCCAAACCATAATCTTCAATATTGATCCCAGCCACTTCCAAAGCATCCAAGCTCACATCAACCGCATCAATTTGGGCATCAGGATAATGATGCGCCATCTGAATAGCAAGGCAACCGCTTCCGGTACAAAGATCCAAAGCATTATGCACCAACTCATCATACTCTATCCAAGGACGAAGTCCGTTACCCAACAATTCATAAATAAAAGAACGAGGTATGATTACCCGTTCATCCACATAAAAATCAAACTCTCCCTGCCAGGCCTGGTGTGTCAAATAAGCGGCAGGAATGTGTTCGACAGCACGACGCTCAATAACCGCCAGCACTTCCTCTTTTTCAGCTTCCAAGAGTTTTGCATCAAGATATGGGGCAAGCATATCCAAAGGCAAATTCAAAGTATGCAGAATCAAATAAGCCGCTTCATCATGCGCATTATCTGTTCCATGACCAAAAAAGAGCCCTGCCTCATTAAAACGGCTGACTGCAAAACGTAAAACATCGCGGATAGTCATCAATTCTTGTGCTGCCTGATTAAACATAATATGAACCATTCTGCGTATAGATGCTTTTAATTATAACAGAAACAACAAGCAAACCTTTTCATATCGCCAAATAACCACTCAATCTACCCATACATCTACATAAATGCCCGCGCAAAAACCATCGCCCGAACGGAAACGGCAATGGCGGACGGTATGGGCAATCTGATAGGCCGGCACTCTGCGTCAAAGGCAAATCAGGCGGAATTATCCATCATAACAAAACTTGATGACTTATTGCGCTACGCAAAATATGAGGGTTCTTATTCGGATAGGAAAGGTCGTCCTGATATTATTGCAGCACATAAGTATCGTGCCGTTGCCAAGGTTGGGAATGAGTCTTTAAATGTCGGCGTGATTGTAAGGGAGTTTCCAGACGGTCATAAACATTACGACCATTTCATCTTGAAGGATGAGTAAAGCCCCTTTGCAGTGTAGCTCTGGAGCGAATACCGTTAAGGCAAGTACGCTTCCAGCCTTGCAAAAGGGCTTTAAATTCAGCATACCATTTATACAGACAGAAATAAACCAATGACGAAGTTATACGCAGAAATTGCCAAGATGGAGGCGCAGGATGACGGCACGGTCAAAGATTGGGGTTACACCTCAAGCGAGGCGGTCGATTCAGACGGCGAAGTCATCGCGGCGGCAGCTATGAAGGCGGCGATTCCCGATTATATGAAGTTTGGCGCGGTGCGCGAGATGCACGGCTCAAACGCGGCGGGAACGGCGATTGAAATCAACGTGGAAGACGACGGCAGAACCTTTGGGGCGCATATCGTCGATCCCGTTGCCGTGGCAAAAGTCAAGATGAGCGTTTACAAGGGCTTTTCCATCGGCGGCAGCGTTACCGCCCGCGATGAGTTGAACAAGTCGCAAATCGCGGGCTTGAAGCTGACGGAAATCAGCTTGGTTGCCCGCCCTGTCAATCCCGATGCGGTGTTTACCTGCTTTAAGGCGGACAAAGGTGCGGAAGCGGTAAACAATGATACAGAACATAATACTGCATATTTTAGCCATTTCCCTTTTTAGCCATTTCCCTTCCAAACAAAAAAGCACCGGCGGCAGCCGATGTCCCTTCCTTTACAGGTTCCCCTATTTTTTAGCCGCGGGCAGAGCCGGTTTGGCGGGGGCTTTGGGTGCGGGCGCGCCGACG
>NZ_CAUIXH010000039.1:0-2966 GCF_962707005.1 Neisseria basseii
CTGCTTCAAAGAAACCGACAGAACAATGTTCAAAACATCATCTTGTCTGTCTTTCAAACAGTGTGAGGCTCAAGGCACTCACACTTATCGGTAATCTGTTTTGTTAAAGAGCGTTTGAACTGCTTCATCACCGCCGCTTCGTCAGCAGCGAAGATGCGAACTATACGCTTGAAGAGATTTGCGGTCAACCGTTTTCTTGAAAAATTTTTATAAAAATATTTATCATATTGTTTATAAATTAATTTATATTTATTAACCTGCTTTTGCCATATAAAATTCTTCCAGCACATGAAAGATATTTTCAGCCTGCCATGCATTTTTCAAAGGTGCAGTAATTTCGATTTCTTGTTGTTGATAGGTAAATTGTATTTTCCATGCATACAGGAACGTAGTTTCGGATTCTGTCCCTCCGTATAAGCGATCCCCCAAAATAGGACTGCCCAGACTTTTCATTGCCACTCTCAGCTGATGTGTCTTACCCGTATGAGGCTCAAGAATGAACAGCCGCATTTTTTCACTGATACGTATACTGAAAAAACGGGTAACGGCAATATTTTCCATATTGCGCGTCAGCTTCCACATCCCGCGCCTGGATTTTTCCATGCCGCCTTTTATCCATCCTTGTTTTTTGGACGGTTTGCGGTCGGACAAAGCCAAATAGGTTTTCTTCATTTTCCTTTCGGCAAATTGTGCGGCAAGAACAGCGGCACTTTGGGAATTAAGGGCAAACAGCAATATGCCTCCGGTCTGCTTGTCCAACCTGTGCAGCAACCATACCTTTTCTACGCCCAACTGTGCCGCAAGTGTTGCCGTCAAACTGACTTCGCCGTCGGAACGGTGGACGGATATGCCTTGAGGTTTATTGATGGCGACAAAATCTTGGTGTCTGAATAAGATTTCCCACATATTTGAACCTGAATATATTTGACAGAAGCTTTCTGTCAGGCATTGTTGTGATGTTCTGCAATCATTTTTTGGTACACGGCCGGCGGCACATATCTTTTGACGGTTTCCGTCCAGCCTTCCGGCCCGACCAAGCCTTTAACCATAGTGGACGACACTTCGGCGATTTCGCGCGGCGGCATAAGGAATACGGTGGATATTTCGGGGGCGAGGTCGCTGTTGATGTGGCGCATGGAGCGTTCATATTCATAATCGGAGGCGGAACGGATGCCGCGCACGATGAATCCTGCATCTACCTCACGGGCGTAATGCACCAAAAACCGGTTTTCAAATACATCGGTTCTGACGTTAGGAAACATTTTAGTAATATCGTGCAGCATATCCCGCCTTTCGGCTATCGTGTAGGTGCTGCGTTTGTCGGGATTAATGCCGATGGCGACGATGAGTTCGTCAAACATAGATTGCGCCTGCCGTATCATCCACAGATGTCCCAACGTGGGCGGATCGAAACTGCCGGCATAAACGGCGCGGCGCGGTGTATTCGGTGACATATGATTCCTTCCGACAGCATGGTCGACCGTATGTTGATGAATGTGTATCCGTATTGTATGCCCAAAACAAAATGCCGTCTGAAATAAGTGCTTTCAGACGGCATGGTTTGCATGGTGTTTCGCCTACATCAGTCATCGCCGTTTAAGGACAGCAGGATGTTGAGCAGGCTGCTGAAGATGTTGTAAAGCGAGATAAACAGTGTCAGTGCCGCGCTGATGTGGCTGTCTTCTCCGCCGTCGATGACGGTGCGTACCTGCCACATAATCATTAAGGAACTGAACAAGACAAAACCGGCCGAAATCGTCAAGGTGAGTGCGTGAATACCCAAGAACAGGTTGGCGATTACAGCAACCATCAGAATGACGGCGACCATCAGAATCACCGCACCCACAGTCAGAAAGCGTGCAAGTTCGTTCATATTAAGCCTCGAACGTCGCGCCAGTACGGACATGGTCAGGAAAACGGCGGCGGTCATGGCTGCGGCAATGCCGACGATTTTCGCACCGTCGGCAATATTAAGCGCGTATTGCAGCACAGGGCTGATCAATACTCCTATACCGAATGTGAATACCATCAACAGGGTAACGCCGGTATTACTGTAACGGTTTTTCTCGATAAGATAAGTCATGCCGTAGAAAAATACCAAGAATGCGATGAGGCTGACCCAGCGCGAACCGAAGGCGGCATAAAAATTGAAGTTCATGCCGGCGGCAAATGCCGCACCTACCACCGCAGGTATAAAGGACAGCCCGAGCAGGCGGTAAGTTTTTTGCAAAACGGTGTTTTTAGAAACTGTATGCGCGGTGTAGTCGTAAACGTCGTGCTGCATGGCATATGCTCCTGAAAGTGTGGTTGGGAATACTTGGGGATTTTAACATTGTTCAACGCCAAAACTTGTTCGGTTGCGTCAAGATAAGGTTGTCCTGAGTATTTTAAAGGCTGTCTGAAACAGGTTCGGACAGCCTTTTATTTGAAGCAGGAAACCGTTTATTGCGGAACATACCCCTGAACGGCATCCGCGCCGTCGCCGAAGAAATACTGCTCCATCTGCTGAGCCAGGTATTCGCGCGCGCGCGGATCGGCGAGGCTTAAACGGTTTTCGTTAATCAGCATGGTTTGGTGGCGCGTCCACGCCATCCATGCTTCTTGCGATACGTTTTCAAAAATGCGCTTGCCCAATTCGTTGGGAAGCGGTGGAAATTTCATGCCTTCGGCTTCTTTGTTGAGCTTAACGCAGAATACCATGCGTGCCATAGCGGATTCCTTTGCTGTGTTCAGAAATAACGGGGCGATTTTAACCGATTAGGGGTACAGACAAAAGCCTTCTTATTTAGATATAAAAGTTCTTCCATCTATGATATTGTTGGGGTCATATGAATGGTAGGAGCCACCATCAATAGTTTCATTTTCCAGCGACATAGGCCGTTGCCCCTATAAATACTGAGATGGCAAAGGAAATATGCCTTCACTTTCTGGATAATTTTCCACATTACTAGACAGCCAGAGTTCAA
>NZ_CAUIXH010000040.1:0-2660 GCF_962707005.1 Neisseria basseii
GGTTTGGTTCGGCGATTATTACGGTTGGGGCAAACTGAAGAGCGAAACGAACGTAACGGGAACGACGCACCAACCCTTCCGCCTGCAAAACCAGTATTGCGACCGTGAGACGGGGCTGCATTACAACTTCTTCAGGTACTATGAGCCGAACGTCGGGCGGTTTATGAATCAGGATCCTATAAAATTAAAGGGGGGAAATAATCTTTATCAATTCGCTTTTAATACTCAAATTTGGATTGATCCAAAAGGTTTAGTAGCTTTCGCTATTCCATTGATTGCTCCAGAGTTAGTAGCATTAGGTAAAGCAACTCTTCTTTTATTAGGATTAGGTGCAGCTCATGAAGGAGGTAAAGCTATTGGTACTATGATGGCTGCAAATGGCAATCAAGTCGATACAGGAGTTGCTAATCAAGTCTATGAAAAAATAAATGAATATTCTCGATCTACTGGAAAAAAACCTGATAAATGTGATGTATTACGAGAATTAATTGATTGTGGACAAATATCCGCTAAACAAGCTAAGTCAACACAAAAAGCTTGGGGTTGTCGTCACTCAAGACATTCCAAAGATAAATGTAACAATAGGAAAAAATGATATGGTAGGCAACGAAATTTCAAGTTTTGATGCTTTTTTAATATGCAAGCAATTATCAGTTAAGGAATTATTCAAAAAAATACTTAATTCAAATACTGTTTTTCAATATGAAGCAGCAAAAAGGTTACAATTTTATGAGTATAGTGAAATTAAAGATAATATTAAAAATATACTATTAACAAGCAGATATAGTCGACATAGAGAAATTGCAATATTTATTTTAGGGCAGTTTCAAATCAAACTTAATGACATTCATCTTAAAGAAATTCTATCAATATTAATTTGCTTTATACACAATGATAAAAGTATAAGAGTTAAATCATCTGCAATTTCATCATTGGGATACCTATTTCGTGATTACAATTTAGGAGAAAAAGAGTTTTCTAATATAGAAAAAGATATAGATTTAATATGGGGTTTAAATAAGTATTCTATTATTATTTCAGTTGCATTTAGTTCTGTATATCTGCCAGAAAGGGAATATATAAGAGACTATCTAATCAGAAATTTAAGTAAAAAAAAACCTAAGATATTATCATGGATTTTATATTCTTTAAAAGAGAAAGGTTATAAATCAAATTTAATTGAAACACTATTAATTAGGAAGCTAAAGGATTTTAATGAAACTTCTTATATTTACCATGAAATAGTTTCCTTTTTAATTTCAATTGACTCTAAGAAAGTTATTCCGTATGTTAAAAAAATTTTATTGAATCAAAATAGAATTGACAATGAATTCTATATCGAAATCAAGAATAATTCATCTAAAAAGTTTTCAAAAATTAGAAAAATACTACTAAAGAAATTTGGATAAATAGTATTAATGATTCAAATACCATATGTAGATTGTATCAAGATCTAATAGACAATTGATTTTCTTGAAATCTTTAGATGAGCTTTACTCTATACTCAAATCTTTATTTATTTCGACTGAAACGAAAACATCCAAATCAGCCTCAACGAGGAAGTCATCACCGACATCGAACGCGACAAACTACCCCGCGAAATCTACCGCACACAAGGTAAGCTCGCCAGCCGTTACGAATTCGCCCCTTTAGGCCGTCTGAAAAACGAAGAAGTTTCAGACGGCCTCGAAGAGGAAACCGGATTCGTTTGGGACGGCAGCCGCCTCTTGCAGGAAGTCCACCCGGACGGCAGGTATACCTATCTCTACACCGACCAAGACTCCTACGAACCGCTGGCGCAGGTCCGCAATTGGACAACCGAAGACGGCGAAAGCCACCAACAAATCCACTACTTCCACTGCGACCAAATCGGCATCCCGAGAGAGATGACCGATAAGGACGGCAATCTGGTTTGGTTCGGCGATTATTACGGTTGGGGCAAACTGAAGAGCGAAACGAACGTAACGGGAACTGCTCACCAACCCTTCCGCCTGCAAAACCAGTATTGCGACCGTGAGACGGGGCTGCATTACAATTTCTTTAGGTATTACGAACCTGATGCGGGTCGGTTTGTGAATCAGGATCCGATTGGGTTGTTTGGGGGGAGTAATTTTTATGCGTTTGCACCGAATACTACGAAATGGATAGATACATTAGGTTGGTTTAAATATCATGGGAATTGGTGTGGACCAGACTGGACAGGGGGGAGAGAAGAGCAATACAGTAAGCTTCGAGACAATAACGGTTATTATGCTGAACCAATGGGAGTATTGGATACGGCTTGCAGGCAACATGACATTTGTTATGCTAAGTGTAGGGAACAATTCTCATGTTCAGGATTAGAAAAATATAATTGTATGGTAAGGTGTGATGACACTCTTGTGAATACATCTAAAAATATCCAACATGATCCTAATTCTTCATCTATAAAACGTTGGGGGCTTGAAAAGGCAATTTCACAACACTATGGACCAGAAAATAATACTAATACTTGCCAAAACCCACCATCCCTCGATAAAACAATTAAAAAAACGTCTAAAAATCATAGGTGATATTATGAAAATTTATAAATATATAAGTATTTTTTTATTATATTTATTTATATATATAATTTTATTTATAATAAACCCTTGGATTTTGGAATTAATTAATATTACCAT
>NZ_CAUIXH010000041.1:0-2557 GCF_962707005.1 Neisseria basseii
CATCGCGCCAGTCGGTTTCGGGCAGGCCGTTTCGGGCGTTCTCTTCCTTAGTCGGCACCTTCCATTGGTGCCGGGCGATGAGTCGGCCGTTTCCGTTGTAGTCGAAGCAGGTGATGCTGTGGCGGTTGGCGGCGCGGACGAGGTTGCCGTTCGGGTCGTATTGGTAAGCGGCCTCCTGAACTCTGTCGCCGCCGTCGCGGGCGAGGGTATGGATTAAGCGTCCCAATATATCGCGTTTGAACTCGGTAATACGCAGCGGGGTTTGGCTGTCGAGGTCGTCTGAAAGCGGGGCGGCGTCTTTTTTGGGGACGGGCTGTCCGCCCAGTTGCGCCATCAGTTTGGCGGCGAGGGAGGCATCGTTGCCGAACTCGCGCTGCTCGACCAGTTCGTTGCCGGCGTTGTAGCGGTAGCCGGTCAGCTTATGGTCGAAGCCGCTTTCGGCAATCAGGCGGTCGAGGACGTCGTAGGCAAAGCGGTAGCGCGCACCGTTTTCATTGGTGAGGCCGATTAGGCGGCGGGCTTTGTCGTAATGGTAGCCGAAGGTATGGCCCAGCGCATTGGTGCGCCGGGTCGGCAGACCGTCCTGGCCGTATTCGTAGGAAGTGGTATGGCCTTCGCCGTCGGTATGGGTTTTCAGACGGCCTGCGGCATCGTAGCCGAAGGTCTCTTTGCTGCCGTCGGGATAGAGGGCGAGGGTAAGGTTTTGGTCGGCGTCGTAATGATATTCGGTGTGCCGTCCCAGCGCATCGGTAATACGCGCCAGCTGTCCTTCGGGGGTGTAGGCCAGACGGGTTTCGTAACCGGAGCAGTCGGTAATGAGGTCGGGCCGGCGGTTTTCATTATAGTGATAGGCGGTGCTGCTGCCGTTGGGGTCGGTCACCGACTGCAACAGGCCGTTGTCGGCGTATTCGAAACGGGTGGTATGTTTCAGCGGGTCGGTATGGGTCAGCAGGTTGCCCGCTTCGTCGTAGGTATAGCCGTCATAACGGCCTTCCGCATCGCTTTTACGGATCAGGCGGTAGCAGTCGTCATAGTCGAAATGCAGGATGGTGCCGTCGGGACGGACGATGGCCTCCACCTGCCCCTCGTTGCTGTACTGATAACGGGTCACGCGCCCCATCGCATCGGTATGGCTGAGCAGACGGCCCAAACCGTCGCGTTCCATCAATACGGCGCTGCCGTCGGCAAACACCCGTTTGGTCAACTCGTTGTTGTAGTCGTAATGATATTGCTCGGTACGGCCCAACACGTCGGTTACCTCGGTATAACCGTCGTGATAGGTAAAACGCCATTCCTCGCCCAAAGAAGTCCGGTTGAGCAACACCTTGCCGGTCGGGGTGTAATGGTCGTATTCGTATTCCGATACCAATCCCGCCGCATCCGTGTGCGACACCATCAGATTGTTTCTATAGCCGAAGCTGCGTTTGACGTTGCCGTCTCGGCCGATGACGCGGACCAAGTCGCCGCTATTATTGTATTCGTAGCGGACCAGCGGACTGCCGACCCGGACCGTTTCGCCGAAGGCGGGCAACCCTTCCAACAGCGATACCGACAGCAGCCGCATTTTGGGCGACTGTTCGTCCGCCACATTGCCGAAGTTCAGTGAGAACACCCGGCCGTTGCCGTCGATGACGTATTGCGGCAGACCGGTCAGCGGATGATAGACGAAACGCTGATGGTTGCCGTTGGCGTCTTCCACCGCCACCAGCGGGAAGAGGGTGGAATCCTCGTCCGAACCGTCTTCCGCCACCGCCAAAGGCGCAAAGCGCAGCGCTATCGAACCGTCCAGCGACGCAATGACATAATGGCCGTCCGGATTTTTACTGAACCAGATCTGTTCGCTCTCGAACAATACCGGCTCTTCATCGTCTTCATCGACTTCCGGCAGCGGGAACAAACGGCCCTGATCGTCGATATAGGCCAATCCCGCCGCATCGCGGATGATGCGTTGGCAGCCCGGCACGCTCCAGCCCTCGCCGAGCCAGCCGGTACCGTCTTGGTCGGAATAATAGCTGCGGCTCCAGATCAGCGGCAGGATGCCTTCAAAAGCAAAGTCGGTTTCACCCTCCAAAAACTTCAGCCCGTGTATCGGATTGACCGGACGGCCGACAGCGGCGGCGGCTTTGCAGGAAATACAGGGTTTGGGCGGCAGTTTCTTCTTGAACTTGTTGTTCATGTGGAACATATCGCCGGCACGGATGATGTGGCGCTTGCGGATTTTAACCGAAGAAGAGTGCATCATCGGCCAGGCAGGTTTGGTGGCGGTACGCGACAACACCCCTTTGCGGCCGGGTATGGCGGGTTCGTCGCCGGTAGTGCGGTTGGTTTTACTGGCTTTGAAGACAAAAGCAGGCTTGCGGTTGAGGCGTACGTCATTGGCGACGGTTTGGGCGCCGCCGAGGTCGGCGAAGAGCGGGAAGGGGATGGGTGGTGCGACTGGTGGAGCAGGAGGGGGCGGCCAGCAGAAATCGGGGACGGTAAAGACGACCCTGAAGTCACTGCTTTTACGGGCGATTTTATTGAATGCCATGGCGGCTTGCTCCTGTTGGGGATGGGG
>NZ_CAUIXH010000042.1:0-2021 GCF_962707005.1 Neisseria basseii
AGAAATGACGGGGCAAACTATCTCTGAGGGCGCGCTGTGGTATATGCAAACCCGCCACCGCGTCCCCGTCGTGTTTTCAGATGACCTGCGCGCCCAAACGCTCGCCACCATCGCCGCCGTGCGCGATCTCCTAAGCAGCGGCCAAACTCCTCCGCCCGACTACGGCAAACGCTGCAAAGCCTGCTCGCTGGTGGAAATTTGCCAGCCGGAGTTGTTGGGAAAGCGGGATAGGAGTGCGGGGTATGTGGCAGGGTTATTTGAGGATTAATAAAAAGAGAATAAACAGATTAGGGTTAGATTAGGGTTATTTAAGAAATTAGATATTGACAGTTATTTTCTTAAATAAAAATAGATTTATTTATTTTAAATAAAGGAATGTATATGGAAATTAAAAATATTAATGATTTTGTGAGCGTATTGAAAGAATTAGGAAACCCTGAGCGAGGATACACTCGTTTTTTTCGAGGACACTCAAAATTATCTTATCAACTTAAACCTAGCATTTATCGACCTGATGAAAAAAATAGTCCATCAGTTCCTGATTATCTTATTAAAAATGAAAATAATATCATTCGAGATGTCGTGATTAATTGCCCGGATGCATTTAATTCAAGTGATACACTTTTTGAAAAATTGGTTAAGTTGCAACACTATGGTTATGCAACTAGATTACTGGATTTAACATCTAATGCACTAGTTGCATTATATTTCGCTTGTTCGAAAATTAATGATAATGATGAAGATGGAGAGTTGGTTATTTTAGATATTCCTAATTTAGATATTAAATATGATGATAGCGATGTTGTTTCTATTTTATCAGCTATAAGTTTAAGAAAAAGTGATTTTAATATTAAGAATTATATAAATTTCTCAAAACAGGTAGCTGATTTAAAAAAGCATACTAGTATGATTAAAAATGATAAATTACAAGAGAATGTACCTGATGATGTCAAAAGTATTATCTCTAAAGTGGAAGATAATCTGAGTTTGTTATTTGGGGAGTTAATAGATAAAGCAAGTAATGAAATTTATGAGAATAAATATAAGGAAATATTTAACAAACAACCTGAGATAGCAAGACTTTTACATGATATTAGGAAAGATAAACCTAGTTTTTCACCCGTCATTGAGCCAACAGATTTTAATAGGGTTGTGTGCGTTAAGGCAAAATTGAATAATCCTAGAATCATTAGACAGCAAGGCAGTTTTCTTTTATTTGGTATTCATGATCAAAAAATAGATTATGCAACTGTTCCAAATGATTGGAAAAAAATGTTGAAGCAAGAGCCTATTTTAATTAAGAATAATTGCAAAAAGGATATTTTAGAGGAGTTAAAATATTTTGGTATTAGTAAGCAAAATTTATTTCCTGAATTAGACTCCCAAGCTAGGGAAATTATGGATAAATATCAAATTAAATAAAAACAAAAGGAAATCAATATTGGGGAGACTGAATCATTGTACTTGAGTTACGGCGTTCCGCTTAACCCAACCTACCATTTTTCAGGTAGCTTAACCATCGCCCCAAAAGTGCGGTCAAAATCCAAGGAGTTTCCCATGCGCAAACTGCAAAACACGCTCTACATCACCACCCAAGGCAGTTATCTGCATAAGGAGCGGGAGACGTTGGTGGTGGAGCAGGAGCGTAAGAAGGTGGCGCAGTTGCCAGTGCATTCCATCGGACATATTTTCTGCTTTGGGAATGTGCTGGTGTCGCCGTTTTTGCTAGGGTTTTGCGGCGAAAATAATGTGAATTTGGCGTTTTTTACCGAAAACGGACGTTTCTTAGGGCGGCTTTAGGGGCGGCAGAGCGGTAATGTGCTGCTACGACGGGTGCAGTATCGGGTGTCGGAGCAAAATCCCGTGCCGATTGCGCGCAATATCATTGCGGCAAAGATTCGGGCGAGCCCGAAACGCGCAAGGGCGTGCGCTTTGAGCGGACAGTGCATGTATTGGCGGAGAAACTGGGTATCAGCGGCGTATTGGATTTGGTGGAAGTGGATACGAAAACAGGCCGTCTG
>NZ_CAUIXH010000043.1:0-1766 GCF_962707005.1 Neisseria basseii
GCCGTTCAGACTGCAAAACCAATACTTCGATGAAGAGACCGGGCTGCATTACAACCTGATGCGGTATTACGAGCCTGAGGCGGGGCGGTTTGTGAATCAGGATCCGATTGGGTTGTTGGGTGGGGAGAATTTGTATCAATTCGCACCTAATACTTTAATGTGGATGGATTTATGGGGGCTATCAGTTCATGGAGGTGGTAGTTATGGGAGTGTTAGGAAGGCCAGTTCTGGAGGCGAAGTAAATCATATGCCTGCTTATAAGGCTGTTAAAGATGGTGGTATGTCTGGGAGAGTCTCTCACTTTAAGAGTCCAGCAACATGGATGACAAAGGCAGATCACCGTAAAACAGCAAGTTGGGGAAGCTGGGCAAAAGCAAGTCAGTGGCGATCACAGCAGGCTAAATTAATTGATAAAGGTAAATTCGGAAAAGCAATGGAAATGGATATAAGGGATATTAAAAGAAAATTTGGGGAAAAATATAATAAAGGTATAAGTGAGATGATTGATTATGCAATTGGTGAAGGACATATAACTAGGGCAGAAGGTCGTAGATTAAAAAGGAAATATACAAAATGTTGAAAATATTGAATAATTCTTTGGATGGAGTTGTATTGGGTCAAAAAAAGGCTGACTTTGATGATGTTATTTTAAATAATCCTAATTATTCATTAGAGTTTGATAGAAAACACAAGATACAATCTGATTCAGAATTGATTACTGTATCCTCCTTGAGGAATTGTGATGAATTTTGCTTAAATGGAAAAGTTATTAACTTTTCAAATCTTGAAAAGTTTTTAGAAGAGGAGGATCCTCTAATAGAAGTTTCGGATGAAGAAAATTATTTTTATATTTTTCCAAAATATAATTTAGTTTTATATGTTGACTATAAGGATAATTTGTTTCTGCAGATATTAATTTACGATGAGAGTATAAGAGATTTATATGATAATAAAGGTAAAAAGTACTCAGACTTTCAAAAAAGTAAACTTAAAAATCCAACTTTAAATCATGATAAATTAATATTTATTCCTTATAAGAGCATAGGCGATTTTGAATTAAATTGTTCTCTACTAGATGTTATAAGAAAATATGACATATCAAGCAATGTTATCCCAAAGGTAAAAAATATTATAGAGATAAACAATTTTGTACTAAGGTTTGATAATGAAAAGTTAACTGAGGTTACAATTTTCAATGATAAGAAAGTAGAGCTTGCAATATACTATAATGAAATGGATATATCATCAAAAAAAGGGCTTACTGAGTTATTAAGTCAATATGATGTTATTGAGAGAACGAAATCTAAATATCTTTTCAAAGAATTAGGTCTAGTTGTAGAAAAAGATCTGTCCGAATTTCGTTTTTTTGAACAATCATTATTAAAGTTTTGGGTAAATTTGCATAGACCTATTACTAGTTGGTAATCACAAGTAAGCCGTAGCAAACCGTAGCCCGCACAAAACCTTCAGTCCTGACGTAGGATATGTGCGGTACGCACGTACGCGGTTTCTGTTTTTTCAGACGACCTCAATACTTACTTTGAGGTCGTCTGAATCATTTGCTCTTTAACAATCTCATATTGGTCAGCTGGGACGGCAAAATCACCGCCTACGGCTACGATGCCGCCGGACAACTGGTCCAACAGACCGAATACGGCCAAAGCACTAGCCAAGGCCGTCTGAAAGACCGACCCGAGACGTGGCACATCCACCGGTTCAAACGCAACAACCTCGGCCAACTGATCGAAAAACAAAGCCGCAAAGTC
>NZ_CAUIXH010000044.1:0-1737 GCF_962707005.1 Neisseria basseii
TTGCCGGATATCAGCGACAAAGCGGACGAGCCTTATTCCGCAGCCGACGACGATGAAGACGATCTATATGAAGAAGAGGCTGCGCCAAGACCTGCTTCCGCCGAAGAAGATCCCTACGGTTTGGATGACGCCTATTTTGATCCTTACGAACAAATCTTCTTTTCACAGATTTCAGACGACCTCTACCAAATCTCCTCCCCCGACGGCGGCGCACGGCTGTTGTTTGCCGAAGTCGATTCCGGCTGCGGCATTTACCAACTGGTCGCCCAACTCGACCGCAACGGCCGCCATATCCGCCTCTGCTACGACGACAACGGACTGCCGCACAGCATTTACGACGGCAGCGGCCGACACTTCCAACCCGTATTCTCCTCCATCCGTCTGCACGACAACGATCCCGACTTCGACCCGGCCGGAGAACGGGACGTCTTCGTTTCCGAAGACGAACGTTTCTACGTCAACCGCCTCACCTCCGTCACCTTCAACGGCAAGGAACTGGTGCGCTACGACTACGACGGCTACGGCGATTTGACCGCCGTTTACGGACGCGACGGCAAAAAACTGCGCGGTTTCGCCTACCGCAACCACATCATGGTCGAACACAACCAGCCCGACGGACTGGTATCCCGCTACGAATACGACCGTTACGACACCGACGGCAAAGTGCTCAAAAGCAGCAACAACCTCGGCGAAGAATGGACGTTCGACTACCGCAAAGACCATACCGTCGTTACCGACGCATTGGGACGGACGGAAGTGTACGGTTTCGACGAAAACCACGAACTCGTCTACCGCATCGACACCGACGGACAACGCAGCGACAGCGAACGCGACAGCTACGGCCGCATTACCGTGGAACGCGACCCCCTCGGACGCGAAACCCGCTATCTCTACGATACCGAAGGCAACGTCATCGCCATCACCGCCCCAGACGGCGGCAGCACCCAAATCGACTACCACGAAACCCTCAACCTGCCGGTTGCCGTCAACGATCCCGCAGGCAGGATTACCGCCTACACCTACGACGGACGCGGCAACCTCATCAGCATCACCGACCCCGCCGGCTACACCACAAGCTACGGCTACAACGCCCGATGGCTGCCCGAAACCATTACCGATGCCTTAGGTAAAACCCGATGCCTACAATACGACACCCTCGACCAGCTCGTCTGCTTTACCGACTGTACCGACGAAACCACCCGCTTCGCTTACACCGAATACGGCGATCTCGAAACCGTTACCGATGCACTGGGCCATACCACCCGCCACCACTACGACGCAGCGGGCAACCCCGTCCGTACCGACTATCCCGACGGCAGTCACGAAACCTTCGAATACGACCGCCTCAACCGACTGACCGCCCATATCGACGGACTCGGCGCCAAAACCGCCTACGAACTCGCAGTGGACGGACTGCCGCTCAAACGCACCAACGCACTGGGCCATACCTTCGCCTACGCCTACGACAAAGCCCGCCGTCTGACCGTCCTCACCAACGAAAACGGCGAAACCTACCGTCTCGATTACGGCCCGACCGACAACCTGATCCAAGAAACCGGCTGGGACGGCAAAATCACCGCCTACGGCTACGATGCCGCCGGACAACTGGTGCAACAGACCGAATACGGCCAAAGCACTAGCCAAGGCCGTCTGAAAGACCGACCCGAGACGTGGCACATCCACCGGTTCAAACGCAACAACCTCGGCCAACTGATCGAAAAACAAAGCCGCAAAGTC
>NZ_CAUIXH010000045.1:0-1661 GCF_962707005.1 Neisseria basseii
GACGGCAATCTGGTTTGGTTCGGCGATTATTACGGTTGGGGCAAACTGAAGAGCGAAACGAACGTAACGGGAACGACGCACCAACCCTTCCGCCTGCAAAACCAGTATTGCGACCGTGAGACGGGGTTGCATTACAACTTCTTTAGGTACTATGAGCCTGATGCGGGGAGGTTTGTGAATCAGGATCCGATTGGGTTGTTTGGGGGGAGTAATTTTTATGCGTTTGCCTTCAATATATCTCGTTGGCTTGATCCATTAGGTCTAAAAGGAAAGTCAAAACGATCATGCGAAGAGATTGGGCAAGATATTGATAGATTAATTAATAGAGATAAACGGAAATGTAACAATGGTGGCACTCATGGTTTGCGCCATAGGTTCAATGAACAAATTAATGGTCTCAATGGTCCTGGTACCCAGTCGTGGAAAACACATGAACAGGAGATCAAGAATCAACAGAAAAACCTTAGAGACCGTTTGCAGGAGTGGAACGATTCAGGTTGTGGAAGTCCACCTTCTGGGGCGTGGAAGTGGGCGACAAAACCAGTTCCTCAGCCTAAACAGTGGAAAAATCCTGCTGTTCCGAGGTCTCCTGTAGAAACAGGAGCAAAAGTTGTTGCTGGAGCTGGAGCTGCATATATAGTTTATCGAATTGTTCGGTTTTTGCCTTCTTTACTCCCTCCTTTATGGGGAACAATTCCTGCAAATGCTGCCATACCTTAAAATGTAGAAAGTAAGACATGAATAAAAACAATCTAATTTTATTAATTAAAAATCAAATGTCAGATAAACAAAAAAATGAAAATGCTTTACATTTAAATACACTTTTACTAAGCTCAATAGAAAATCCTAGTATAGATAATGATTTTTTCATAGAATTATTTAGCTATTATTCTAACATATCACAAGGAGAAGTAAGTGAACTATTTAATTTACTACAATCTTTAACCAAAAATGAAATCAATATAATTTATGATTTTTTAGAATATATTTATAAATTTATCAAAGATTTAGGAGTAAATTATGAATTTGATAAATTTCTTATGGAGGTAAAATATATACAAGAACGAAATTGTCTAGAAGAAAAAATTAAGCCTACTTTCCCAATTTTCAAAGTTGATAAAAATAACATCATAAGTTTTGATGATAGTGATAACTTTTATATATTTTCAATAATGCAACTATCTACTAAAACTTGGATTGAGATAACATATGATGATTTTCTCTCAATACTTGAATCACTAGAGTGGCAAGCCTTTACTAATAAGGCTATATTATATTTTACTCCTTGCTGTTTAAAATATATTTTTGCTAATTTATCTAAATTTTATTTATATGGTTACGTTGTTGACTTTTTATATATTGCCCTAAGAAACCAAAGTACGATATTTAACACTACTCAAATCAACTTAATTATTGATTTTTTTAAATTAATCCAAAATTTTAACCAGGAAATTAGTGTTGAAACACACAAAAAAATAACAAGTACTATCCAACTTTATTTATAACTTCCGGGCCGCAAAGGGGTGTTGTCGCGTACCGCCACAGCATCACCTGCTTCGACTACAACGGAAACGGCCGACTCATCGCCCGGCACCAATGGAAGGTGCCGACTAAGGAAGAGAACGCCCGAAACGGCCTGCCCGAAACCGACTGGCGCGATG
>NZ_CAUIXH010000046.1:0-1502 GCF_962707005.1 Neisseria basseii
CGTGAGACGGGGCTGCATTACAATTTCTTCAGGTATTACGAACCGAACATCGGGCGGTTTGTGAATCAGGATCCGATTGGGTTGGAAGGCGGCTTTAACGTTTATCAGTTTGCACCGAATGTAAAGTGGTGGGTTGACCCGTTGGGATTAAAAAATAAATTTGCATTTAACCATCCTGATTGTATTGCTAGACGTAAAAAGATTAGCAATATAGAAAATGATATTATTAAAAGAAATCAAGAAATCAAAGCTAATCCTGGAAATTTACCATATAAGCAGAAACCTGGTATGAAGCCTAGAGATTCAGTTGAAGGACATATTCAACTAGTTGAACAACTTAAAGAAACTTTGCAAAAACATAAACAATGGTTAAATGATAATTGCGATGATTTACCTCCACCAGCCCCTGGTAGATGTACCTCACCTTCTTCAGTGACTAATAGTCAAACTCAAGAAAATTTGAAAACTGTGGGGAAAGCAGCGGGAACTGCCGCTGCAATCTACATAGGGTATAAAATTGTAAGAGCTGTTGCTATATCATTTGTTGCCACCCCCGTAGCAGGAGCTGGTAGTTTAGCATTGCCATAATTTTAAAATATAAAGACTATGAAAATGAACTATAAAATAATTAATGCAATGAGCAATCTAGAAATAATTAAATATTTATACTCATTAGAAAATAAAAAGGATTTACAAGATGCTTTGGAATATATTTCTCTAAACTTAGATAGCACAAGATTTCAACCTACTATTGATAACGATACATTCTTTTTTATATATCACCTCCTCAGTAATAAAAAAATAATCCAAAATAGGGGGCTTTGGGAATTTATTATTACCCTAGAAAGTTCAGATCTTGACTTTTCCCAAATAACTAAGGCTAAAAGGTTTAAATTAATAAATAAGATTACTTCAGCGTCTGAGCTTTATGAAAGTTCAGTGGCTTGCGAAATAGGAAGATTTATTATTCGATATTTATTAATTAATAAACCTGAAAGACTAAAATATATCTTAGATATTAAAAAAGAGTTAGATAAAAAAATAGCCAAGTGTAATTATTTAGATATGTTATATTTTATGCTTTTAGACTATCAAGATAATTCTGAAATTAATCAAAGCGAAAAAGAAAATATTACTAAACTATTAAAAAAAATTAGTAAATCATAGTTTTTCTTACAAACGTTGTTCCCTTTTTAAAACTAAGTTGCTCCGCATCATTAGATATAACGAAAGCAAGCCGCAATTCGCATGAAATCTCCAATCCCGACGTAGGGTGTGTGCGGTACGCACGCGGTTTCTATTTTTCAGACGACCTCAATCCTTTTTCGAGGTCGTCTAAAATATTTTTTCCATAACAATCCAAGCCAAAACTGCATCCGACAACCGCCTGAAAACCTACAACGGCACGACCTATTACTACGACGGCTTCGGCAACCTGATCCACCGCGAGCTGGCCGACGGCGAAGTGCAGAACTACTTCTACGATCTGCATGACCAACTGG
>NZ_CAUIXH010000047.1:0-1486 GCF_962707005.1 Neisseria basseii
TAATCTCCTGTGGTACGGCGAATACACCGCCTGGGGTCGTCTGAAAAAGGACGGGCGGGTCTATCAGCACGCGCATCAGCCGTTCAGACTGCAAAACCAATACTTCGATGAAGAGACCGGGCTGCACTATAATTTTTTCCGTTACTATGAACCAGATGCTGGTAGATTCATTAATCAAGATCCGATTAGATTAATTGGTGGAGATAATTTGTATTTCTTCTCACCCAATACACAAGATTGGTATGACCCATTAGGTTTATGGAGAAGGAATGCCTATATTGGTAGAACGCCATCTAAGGTATCTAAGACAGGACGGGCAGTAATGCAACGTATGTTAGCTAATGGAGAAATTCAAGGTATTACATCCGATCAAATCAGTAAACTTAGACGTTCTTCACAGATTCCAAGTGCAGCTACATTTACTGATATTGATGGTAAGCAATATCCCTTAAGACAAGCTCATATGGGACATAATCCTGAGGATGCTGTTTCTTATTGGAATCGTTGCGGTCGTTATCATGGGGCTAAGTCTCAGGCAGTACGGAAATGGATGCTTGACCCCAATAATTACCGATTGGAATACGGACCTGGTAATTGTTCTCGTGGAGCGAAAAGTAAAGAGCGTTATAAAAATCCCCGTAAACCTAAAAATGGTAAGCTACCTAAAGGTTGTTAATCTAAGAAGGATAAATTATGTATTTAGATCAAGTAAATTATGAATTGAACAAAAAAATCAATGATTTTGTATGTAACTCAAATGACGCTACTATGCCGGAGGAAAGCATTGATATTCTAAAGCAGGCATGGGAACTTTTACCCAAACCAGCCACTCAATTCGTCGAGCCAACTTCGGCAATCGCCTGTGGTATTTCAGAAAATTATAAAAAATTAGGCGATTATCAAAAAGCCCTTGAGTGGATGTTAATTGCACTTGAGGCACGAAAAGATGAACCTGCAGCAGGTGTGTTCATATGGACAGGAATCGTTTATTATGAATTGGGCGATATGGAGAATGCCTATAAATATTTTGACCTAACTTATAATGAGCTACGCTACACACCTTTCTCTATGGAAGACAAAAAATATTGGCAATTTTATAAGCAACGTAAAGAAGAATTAAATCCTAAGAAAAAAAACAAAAAGTAAGATTCGATATTTTCAGACGACCTCAAAACCTTCTTTGAGGTCGTCTGAAACATTTGTTCTTTAACAATCTCATTAGCAGTTGACATAGAGGTCGTCTGAAAACCAACTTTCAGACGGCCTTTGTTGCACCGTACTTAACCGCCGCTACGCCTACGACAAAGCCGGCAACCTGATCCAAAGCGCCGACCAAAGAAGCGGCGTCCTCCATTACGTTTACGACAAAATCGGACGCATTCAGGAAGCCCGCAACAGCCAAAGCGGCCGCAGCGAAACCTTCGCCTTCGACCCCGCCCACAACATCCTTTCCGACAAAACAGCCGAAGGGAAGGGCAAAGGCAGT
>NZ_CAUIXH010000048.1:0-1439 GCF_962707005.1 Neisseria basseii
CCGATTCTACCTTTCTTCGGGGGGGGGGGGGGCAAGCCTTAGGAAGGCTATGGATAAAAATATCCTGTTTTGTTCACTAAAAAATGCCGTCTGAAAATTCTTGAGGCACAAAATAAGCCAATTTCACCGACCGCACTGTTTTTTGATTTTGTTGTTTTATCTTGAATCTGTTTGCCGCCGCATATTTTCAGACGGCATAACATAAAAAAATCCCCAAGCATTGATTGCTTGGGGATTTTCAATAGTCCGAATTATTGGACTTTGATTTCTACATCAACACCGGCCGGCAAATCCAGCTTCATCAGCGCATCGGTAGTTTTATCGGTCCAATCCACAATGTCCATCAGGCGCAAGTGGGTGCGGATTTCCAATTGTTCACGGGAAGTTTTGTTCACGTGCGGAGAACGCAAAATGTTGAAACGCTCGATTTTGGTCGGCAACGGAATCGGACCTTTTACAACGGCACCGGTACGTTTTGCAGTTTCAACGATTTCTTGTGCAGAACGGTCAATCAGGGCGTAATCATAAGCTTTCAGGCGGATACGGATTTTTTGGTTTGCCATTTATCAATATCCTTCAATTAAGCGATAACAGAAGAAACCACGCCGGCACCCACGGTACGGCCGCCTTCGCGAATCGCAAAGCGCAGACCTTCTTCCATAGCGATAGGCGCAATCAGTTCTACAGTAATGGTTACGTTCTCACCCGGCATTACCATTTCTACACCTTCTTCCAAAGTAACCGCGCCGGTTACGTCGGTAGTACGGAAGTAGAATTGTGGACGGTAGTTAGCGAAGAACGGAGTGTGACGACCACCCTCTTCTTTGCTCAGTACGTATACTTCTGCTTTGAACTTGGTGTGAGGAGTGATAGTACCTGGTTTAGCCAATACTTGACCTCGCTCCACGTCTTCACGTTTGGTACCACGCAGCAATACGCCTACGTTGTCACCTGCTTGACCTTCGTCCAGCAGTTTGCGGAACATTTCAACGCCGGTACAAGTTGTTTTTTGGGTTTCTTTCAGACCTACGATTTCGATCTCGTCACCAACGTGGATGATACCGCGCTCTACACGACCGGTTACTACGGTACCGCGACCGGAAATAGAGAACACGTCTTCGATAGGCAACAAGAAAGGTTTGTCCACGGCACGCTCAGGAGTTGGGATGTAGCTGTCCAATGCAGCAGCCAATTCGAAGATTTTTTCTTCGTAACCAGCATCACCTTCCAAAGCTTTCAGTGCAGAACCTTGTACGATTGGGCAGTCGTCGCCTGGGAAGTCGTAGCTGGACAACAGGTCGCGAATTTCCATTTCAACCAGTTCCAACAGCTCGGCATCGTCAACCATGTCGCATTTGTTCATGAACACGATGATGTAAGGTACGCCTACTTGGCGGGCCAACAGGATGTGTTCGCGAGTTTGCGGCATAGGGCCGTCG
>NZ_CAUIXH010000049.1:0-1433 GCF_962707005.1 Neisseria basseii
CAAGCTGCCGCTGATTATGCAGGAGCGCGGCAGGAAAACGGGGGCGGCTTATAAATCGCTGCTGCCTTATGTGAAACGTGATTGGGGGGCTTTGAAGCCGAACGATGTTTGGATCGGCGACGGCCACAGCTTTAAGGCGAAGGTGGCGCATCCGGTACACGGCAGGCCGTTTAAGCCGGAAGTGACGGTGATTATTGATGGTTGTACGCGGTTTGTGGTCGGGTTTTCGGTGTCGTTGGCTGAAAGTTGTGTGGCGGTATCGGACGCGCTGCGTATCGGGGTCAAGCACTATGGTTTGCCGATTATCTATTACTCGGATAACGGCGGCGGTCAGACAGGCAAGACGATAGACCATGAAATCACGGGTATTACGTCCCGACTGGGTATCCGCCATGAAACGGGTATCGCGGGCAACCCGCAAGGGCGCGGCATCATTGAGCGATGGTGGAAAGACAATCTGATTGAGATGGCGCGGCAGTATGAGACGTTTGCGGGCAGCGGGATGGACAGCAGCACGAAGAACCTGATGTACCGCAAGATGGAAAGTGCTTTTAACGCTTTGGAAAAAGGCAAGGATTTGACGGAGGAACAACAGAAATATTTGAAAAAACTGCCGAGCTGGTCGCGCTTTATCGCGGATGTGGTCAAGTGTATCGACGAATACAACAACCGCCCGCACGGCGAGCTGCCCCGACATCCGGACGGCGGGCATTATACGCCGAAGGCTTATCGGGAAATGAGGCTGGAACAGGACGGTATCGCGCCGGATATGTTGTCGGCGGAAGAGCTGGCGACGATGTTTATGCCGCAGGAGGTGCGAAAGGTACAGCGCGGTTGGCTGGATTTGTTCAACAACTCTTATTTCTCAACTGAGCTGGCGGAGTATCACAAGGACGAGGTACGGGTCAGCTACGATTTGAGTGATGCGTCAGTGGTCAATGTGTTTGATATGGACGGCAAGTTTATCACTAAGGCGCAGGCCAACGGCAATACACGCGAGGCTTTCCCGACGGCGCGTATCGACCAACTGGCGGAAAAACGCCGAAAAGGCAAAATCAAGCGGGCGGAAAATGCAATCAAGCTCGCAAATGCGGAAGTCAATCCGGCTTTGGAACAGGCTGCGGTTTGGGACGAGCTGGGACATTTGGGCGGAAACGTCATCGAGGCGGAGTATGCGGTATTGCCGAAAACGGGCACGGACGATTTTGTGCTATTTGAGGTGGATAGATAAAGGAAAACATGATGGACAAACAGCAAAATGCAGCGTTTTCGACCGAGCTTGTTGAAAAATTGAAACTCAAGCGAGCTCTTGGGCGGATTCAACGATTTCAAGTAAAGATTCAAGGTGTTCCCGCTGAACGGAATCAGGCTCAAACGTTTTTGCCTGCGCTTGAAGGAAACGGCGAACCTGCTCAATCGAAGTCGGCTCTTGA
>NZ_CAUIXH010000050.1:0-1347 GCF_962707005.1 Neisseria basseii
GATAAAAATGACCAAAGTCCTTTCAGTAACATTTTTGATTTTTTAGCGAGCCTTTTCATTTTCCCGGCGAGATCGGAAATGGCAGCGATACTTTGGCCGCCGATATGCTTAAGTTCAGTAACCTTAGTGCGTAAATCCAGTACCCTTAAGTTACGTAAACCATTAACTGGCAGGGTGTGAAACAGCTCACTCGAAATCTACTTGAGTCTAATCTAAACTATCCAAGCAGTAATTAGTACAAAAAAAGCAAACTTATTTTAGGAGCTTATGATGACTGAAAAATTGCAGCCGCGATAAACCGTGGGAGAGTCTCGGCATTTCCCGCGCCACGTGATACAAACGTGGCAAACCAATGCCGTCTGAAACCGTACAACAGGAGATAAAATGATGCTTGCTCAAATCGAACTCACTCCCTACCCGAAGCCCTAAAACGCACAGAGAACGCCGCAGCGCGCCAAAAACTGACAGAACTGCGGCGGATGTTGGAGAGCAAAGGAGGTTAATTTAATTTCAGGTTAGGACTTTCCAATTCAAATTTCTGTTTTTCCAGAACCTGATTGATTTGCTCATCAGACAATCCAGCTTCTGTTAGGGATATACGAAGTTGTTCAACACGTTGAAGGAAAGCCTGTTTGGCTTGATACACACCATCAGCGATAAATTGTGCGTTCAAATCGCCTTCAATGCGGTAAAACTTAATGTTTGAAATACAGGAGTAAAACCAATCAAACCGAGCGGTCAGTTCCTGAATGGCTATTGTTCCGTGTGCTTCACTGATGCCTTCACGGCCTAGATAAACACTGCGCTGAATCTTTTCAAATCCATGTCTAGCCAAGATGTGTTTAATATCCGCATAGGCATTGTTATAACTATTTCCGTGGTAATTGTTTTTCAGACAGTTGGTATCCATGTCAAAGGTAATCAGGTAACGGCTCATTATTTTTCTCCTGTTACGTTTCAGACGGCATCGGTTTCCCGCGATAATACCAAGTGCGGCGCATGATACCGAGCTTTTCCCACGGTTTATCGCGGCTGATAGTGTTTTCGGCGAGGTAGTCGGCACGTGTTTGAGACCACCAGCGAGTGATTGTGCTTTCAGCTACAATAATTTCACTGCTTTCCCTATGTTTAAAAATCTATCCATATTGGATAGTTTAGATTAGACTTAAGTAGATTTCAAGTGAGCTGTTTAACCCTTAGCTAGCAAGGGTTTCGGTGGCGTAAGGTTACTGAACTTAAGCATATCGGCGGCCAAAGTATCGCTGCCATTTCCGATCTCGCCGGGAAAATGAAAAGGCTCGCTAAAAAATCAAAAATGTTACTGAAAGGACTTTGGTCATTTTTATC
>NZ_CAUIXH010000051.1:0-1242 GCF_962707005.1 Neisseria basseii
CACCCCCCCCCCCCCCCCGGAATTTCATTTCCGGAAAACCGAAAAAGAATGCGCCGTACTCGGCACGCTTTCCCGTTTGGACACCGTCCGCGCCGTGCATCTGATGCTGGATATTTTGAAGAAAATGGTTGACCGCGGTATGCCCGTCCGCCTCAACATAGCTGGCATAGGAGAAGAAATGGACAATTTAAAAATGCAGGCGGAACGTCTGGGCATTGAAGACAAAGTTACCTTCCTCGGCGGCGTGCGCGATTTGACCGGCTACTTCAAAGAAATCGATATTTTGGTGAACACGCCGCATTGCGTGGGCGACCACGGCGCAGGTGTCGGCAACAATATTTTGGAAGCCGGCCTTTACGACACGCCCGTCGTTACCTACGATATGGCGGGCATTTCCGAAATGGTCGTCACCGGGGAAACGGGTTACTGCATCCCCTTCGGCGACGAAGAAGCATTTATCGAAGCCGTAGACACGCTCGTCAGACAGCCGCTGTTGCGCGAAGCAATGGGCAAAAGGCTGCACGCACACGTCGCCGCACTCTGTTCCGACGACGAAATCTACCGTACCACCATGGCCGCCTATACCATGTAATGCCGTCTGAAAGCCGCCGATGAACATCACCATAGTCGCCCCCTACTGCTCGCTGCCGTCCGAACCGTATTTCAACCGCTTTTGGTATCTGGCAGAACTGTTGTCGCAATCGCACGACGTGTTGCTGATTACCAGCCGTTTCCGCCACTACGACAAATCCTTCAGACGGCCCGAAGATGCCGAGGCCGCCTCGCAAGGCCGTCTGAAAGTCATGCTGTTGGAAGAAAGCGGCTACGGCAAAAACGTGTCTTTAGAACGTGTTGCCAGCCATTACCGCTTCGTCAAAAATTTTGAGCAATGGCTGAAAAACTGCCGGCCGGGCGAACAAGACATCGTCTATTCCGCCTATCCGCTGATTGCCACCAACCTGCTGTTGGGCAAACACAAAGCGCGTTTGGGCTACAAACTGATTGTCGATGTGCAGGACGTATGGCCGGAGTCTTTCTCCTCGGTCGTACCGTTTTTGAAAAAAGTACCGCACAAGCTGCTGCCCTTTGCTTCACGCGCCAACCATGCCTACCGCTGCGCCGACGCGCTGGTTGCCGTATCGCAGACTTATCTCGACCGCGCCAAAGAAGCCAATCCGAACGTACCCGGCGAAGCCGTCTATATCGGTACGGATTTTGCCGCCATCGCCCCCCCCCCCCCGC
>NZ_CAUIXH010000052.1:0-959 GCF_962707005.1 Neisseria basseii
AGCAGAGGCCGCAGGTACGGTTTGGAGAGATAAAAAAGTAGAACTTAACCCGACCAAATGGGATTGGGTTAAAAATAACGGCTATAAAACACCTGCTGCCCGACCTATGCAGACTGTAGACGGGGAAATGGCCGGTGGGAATAAACCGCCTAAATCTAATACTTCTACACTACTAACAGAATTCAATCAAAATGATATTAACCATGTCTTTCAGAAAAAACATGAATTTGACTCGTTCTTAAAAAATTATACTTCAAAAGCTGATGCATACTCAGCCATACAAAATGTAGCAAATAATACTTTAGACTCATCAACTTATCAAAAAGGAACATGGGTAACCATCCAAGTTGATGGGGTACCTGTATCAGTGAAGGGAAATTTTGTCGATGGTAAATTTCGCATTGATACGGCAACAATGAAATCATTTTAAATTGAGCTAGAAATGAACCTAGAAAATTATGAAAACATTTTAATAAAATTACTTTTTCATCATAACAACTTAGTAGATGAATATTCTTATTTTATTGAAAATAAAAACTTATTTAAAATAGTATCTCGAACTAAAACGAGTAAGGGCTTTTTTTCACTATAGAAAAACCATTAAATTTTCTAAGCAAAAAAACTTATTTTGAGTTTAATTTTAAATATTTACACTCAGGGAAAGAACGCTTTGGTTCGTTTATGTGCTGGATAAATACTAATTTAATGGAATTTGAGGTTTTTTTTAACTACCTGCTCCCTGATAATATGATAATAAATAACTTTTTTGAAATAAATGATTAACGATACACCAATAAAAATTGGTGGGGTAACCGTATGGATGATATTCGCGACATCATCCAAGGTGCGGTTAATCCTTTTTTAATGGGTTTTCAAGGAGTAGGGATTGGGGCAATTACAGACAGTGCGGTAAGCCCGGTCACAGATACAGCCGCTCAGCAGACTCTACAAGGTATTAA
>NZ_CAUIXH010000053.1:0-781 GCF_962707005.1 Neisseria basseii
CGCCGGCAACACCGAGATCTGGACATACGCCTACGACCCGTTCGGCAGACGCCTTTCCAAAGAACGCCAAGACAAACTCGCCTGGACGAGCACCGACCCCAAGCGCACCCACTTCGTCTGGGACGGAACGCGATTACTTCAGGAGTACACCTACAAAGGCAGCTACACCTATCTCTACACCGACCAAGACAGCTACGAACCGCTGGCGCAAGTCTTCCATAACAACCGAGACGAAGCACAATACCTCGCCTATTTCCACAACGACCAAATCGGCATTCCGAGGGAGATGACCGACATCCACGGTAATCTCCTGTGGTACGGCGAATACACCGCCTGGGGTCGTCTGAAAAAGGATGAGCGGGTTTACAAGAACGCGCATCAGCCGTAGCGTTCCGGCTTCCCGAAATTCAAGAAAAAAGGCTTGAAAGAGAACTTTCGTTTTCCGCAAGGTTGCAAACTGGAACAACAAAATAACCGCCTGTATTTCCCGAAAATCGGCTGGATTCGCTATCGCAACAGCCGCGATGTCGTCGGCGAAATTAAAAACGTAACCGTCAGCCAAAAGTGCGGTCGTTTTTTTCGGTATTATGTAGCAGTTGCACAAAGACCAAAATTTAAACAAAACCCTAATACCTGTCTTCTAGAGTCGATATACTCCCTTGACGAAAAAAATGATGAAATTACGGATACTAAAACTAAGGTCGTATCCCCCCTACTCTCCCTAAGCTAGGAGATGAAACAGCGTATCGGTCCCCTACCGGTTGAATTTTCCTAAAAAAAG
>NZ_CAUIXH010000054.1:0-768 GCF_962707005.1 Neisseria basseii
CCAGTTGGTCATGCAGATCGTAGAAGTAGTTCTGCACTTCGCCGTCGGCCAGCTCGCGGTGGATCAGGTTGCCGAAGCCGTCGTAGTAATAGGTCGTGCCGTTGTAGGTTTTCAGGCGGTTGTCGGGGACGGCATTGAGGTCGTCTGAAAGGATATTGTGCGCGGGGTCGAAGGCGAACCGTTCACTGCCGGCTTTGGTGATTCGACCGAGTCTGTCGTACTCGAAATGCGTCGTGCCCGTCCGTTGGTCGGTGCTGCGGGCCAGGTTGCCGGTGCGGTCGTAGCCGTAGCTGCGTTTGACGGCGGTTTGACCATAGCCCGCCGCTACTTTGTTTTTGCCTTTGCCGCCTTCGGTCAATTCGTTGAGTGCGGCAATTTGCCTTTTCAGACGGCCTAAGGGATCGAGTTCGTAACGGCTGGTCAGTTTACCCTGTGTGCGGAAGATTTCGCGGTGCAGCTTATCGCGTTCGATGTCGGTGATGACTTCGTCGTCGAGGCTGATTTGGTGCAGGTGGCCGCTGCCGTAATACAGGCAGTTGATCTGTCTGCCGTCGGGCAGGATGGTGGCGGTACGGTTGCCGTTGAAATCGTAGTGGTAGCGGACGGTTTCGGTAACGGGCAGGTACAGCATATCGTACTGCGCATCGCGCCAGTCGGTTTCGGGCAGGCCGTTTCGGGCGTTCTCTTCCTTAGTCGGCACCTTCCATTGGTGCCGGGCGATGAGTCGGCCGTTTCCGTTGTAGTCGAAGCAGGTGATGCTGTGGCGGT
>NZ_CAUIXH010000055.1:0-718 GCF_962707005.1 Neisseria basseii
TTTGGCTGTTGCGGGCTTCCTGAATGCGTCCGATTTTGTCGTAGATGTAATTGAGTACGCCGCTTCTTTGGTCGGCACTTTGAATCAGGTTGCCGGCTTTGTCGTAGGCGTAGCGGCGGTTGACGGCGCCGCCGGCCGGCGGGTTTTGTTTGCCGTGATGCGTTTGTGTGCCGCTGCGGACGGTACGCTGGCTTTTCAGACGACCCATGGGGTCGTAGTCGTACAGGCTGCTGATGCCGCCCTGCGTCCTTTGGATTTCGCGGTGCAGTTTGTCGCGTTCGATGTCGGTGATGACTTCGCCGTCGAGGCTGATTTGGTGCAGGTGTCCGCTGCCGTAGTACAGGTAATCGATATGGCGGCCGTCGGGCAGGATGGTGCGGATGCGGTTGCCCAGCGGGTCGTATCGGTAGCCTACGGTGGCGCTTTGGCCGTTGTGGACGGTGGTTTCGCCGATGAGGCGGTCGAGTTCGTCGTAGGCGAGTTCGACGCTGCTGTGTCGGTTGCGGGCTTTGGCCAGGTTGCCGGTAATGGGGTCGTATTCGAAACGGGTGCGGCTGATGCCTTCGTCTTTGCTTTGTCCGTTGCGGCCGGAGACTTTGCGGCTTTGTTTTTCGATCAGTTGGCCGAGGTTGTTGCGTTTGAACCGGTGGATGTGCCACGTCTCGGGTCGGTCTTTCAGACGGCCTTGGCTAGTGCTTTGGCCGTATTCGGTCTGTTG
>NZ_CAUIXH010000056.1:0-607 GCF_962707005.1 Neisseria basseii
ATCCAAACCGTAGGGATCTTCTTCGGCGGAAGCAGGTCTTGGCGCAGCCTCTTCTTCATATAGATCGTCTTCATCGTCGTCGGCTGCGGAATAAGGCTCGTCCGCTTTGTCGCTGATATCCGGCAACGGAATTTCCCTGCCCTGCTCATCAATATAGAGGAAACCGTCGGCAGTCCGGACAAGACGCATGGAGAACGGCAGCGACCAACCTTGTCCCAGCCAGCCGTTGCCTATTTGGTCGGAATAGTAGCTGCGCTGCCAAACAAGGGGAAGCGGGGAATCGAAGGCAAAGTCGGTCTCGGTATCGTCAAATAGGACTTTGATACCGAGTACGGCGTTCACGGGGTTACCAACATTTGTGGCAGCAGCCACCTTACAAGGAATACAGTGACCATGACCCGAGGTAACCACCCCACCATCAAAACCCATACCCATACTGCCGCTGAAACCGCTGACCATTTTACGGGAAGGGGGCTTGGGACCCGGCTGACCGGGTATCATGGACGCAAGGGAAACCAGTTCGGATATGGCATCAACTGTATCAGCTGCGGCAGAATCAGACGCAACGATGGAAAGGGCAGCGGAAGCAACATCGGCAACCATCTCT
>NZ_CAUIXH010000057.1:0-607 GCF_962707005.1 Neisseria basseii
AGAGATGGTTGCCGATGTTGCTTCCGCTGCCCTTTCCATCGTTGCGTCTGATTCTGCCGCAGCTGATACAGTTGATGCCATATCCGAACTGGTTTCCCTTGCGTCCATGATACCCGGTCAGCCGGGCCCCAAGCCCCCTTCCCGTAAAATGGTCAGCGGTTTCAGCGGCGGTATGGGTATGGGTTTTGATGGTGGGGTGGTTACCTCGGGTCATGGTCACTGTATTCCTTGTAAGGTGGCTGCTGCCACAAATGTTGGTAACCCCGTGAACGCCGTACTCGGTATCAAAGTCCTATTTGACGATACCGAGACCGACTTTGCCTTCGATTCCCCGCTTCCCCTTGTTTGGCAGCGCAGCTACTATTCCGACCAAATAGGCAACGGCTGGCTGGGACAAGGTTGGTCGCTGCCGTTCTCCATGCGTCTTGTCCGGACTGCCGACGGTTTCCTCTATATTGATGAGCAGGGCAGGGAAATTCCATTGCCGGATATCAGCGACAAAGCGGACGAGCCTTATTCCGCAGCCGACGACGATGAAGACGATCTATATGAAGAAGAGGCTGCGCCAAGACCTGCTTCCGCCGAAGAAGATCCCTACGGTTTGGAT
>NZ_CAUIXH010000058.1:0-581 GCF_962707005.1 Neisseria basseii
CCGACAACCGCCTGAAAACCTACAACGGCACGACCTATTACTACGACGGCTTCGGCAACCTGATCCACCGCGAGCTGGCCGACGGCGAAGTGCAGAACTACTTCTACGATCTGCATGACCAACTGGTTAAAGCCGAAATCTTCAAAAAAGACGGCAGCAAAGAAACTTGGGCCTACACCTACGATGCCTTGGGCAGGAGGATAGGCAAAGGCCGTCTGAAAAACGAAGAAGTTTCAGACGGCCTCGAAGAGGAAACCGGGTTTGTTTGGGACGGCAGCCACCTCTTACAGGAAGTCCACCCGGACGGCAGGTATACCTATCTCTACACCGACCCGGATTCCTACGAACCGCTGGCACAGGTCCGCAATTGGACAACCGAAGACGGCGAAAGCAGACAACAAATCCACTACTTCCACTGCGACCAAATCGGCATCCCGAGAGAGATGACCGATAAGGACGGCAATCTGGTTTGGTTCGGCGATTATTACGGTTGGGGCAAACTGAAGAGCGAAACGAACGTAACGGGAACGACGCACCAACCCTTCCGCCTGCAAAACCAGTATTGCGACCGTGAGACGGGG
>NZ_CAUIXH010000059.1:0-525 GCF_962707005.1 Neisseria basseii
TCGTCCAGGCGAGTTTGTCTTGGCGTTCTTTGGAAAGGCGTCTGCCGAACGGGTCGTAGGCGTATGTCCAGATCTCGGTGTTGCCGGCGGGCTTTTTGATTTCGGCGCGGACGAGTTGGTTTTCTAAATCGTATTGGTAATATTGGTTTTCGCCGTTGGGCAGCTGGCGGTAGATCAGGTTGCCCAATGCGTCGTAGGTGTATTCGATGCCGTTGTATTCTTTGAGGCGGTTGCCACTGGTAAGGTTGGGGTTGGCAGGTGGTTTCAGACGGCCTTGAGTTTGGGGGTCGTCTGAAATCGGAGCGGTCGTTTTGCCCTCTCCCACGGGAGAGGGAGCAGATGTCGGGATGTCGAGGATGTTGTGGGCGGGGTCGAAGGCGAAGGTTTCACTGCGGCCGGTTTGGCTGTTGCGGGCTTCCTGAATGCGTCCGATTTTGTCGTAGATGTAATTGAGTACGCCGCTTCTTTGGTCGGCACTTTGAATCAGGTTGCCGGCTTTGTCGTAGGCGTAGCGGCGGTTGACGG
>NZ_CAUIXH010000060.1:0-491 GCF_962707005.1 Neisseria basseii
TGCGACTGGTGGAGCAGGAGGGGGCGGCCAGCAGAAATCGGGGACGGTAAAGACGACCCTGAAGTCACTGCTTTTACGGGCGATTTTATTGAATGCCATGGCGGCTTGCTCCTGTTGGGGATGGGGCATTTGAAAAGCAGAACCGTGTGTATGCGTACCGCACGCACCCTATGTCAGGATTGGAGGTTTTATAGGGACTACGGCTTGCTACACTTGTAAAAGCATAATATTCGAAACTTAATTAAGTTTGGATAGTTTGAAAATTTTTTTAAGCTTATATATAAGTTTGTATAAAAGAAATATATTTATAAAAAAACTAATTGATCCGTAAGCAAAGTGTATTATTCTTCGATAAAAGATATTATCAATAGTAGGATTCAGATTTAGTCCTAAATGAGTAATAATATCTTCTTCAATAATTGACCATGGAAGTGTTATGGTAATATTAATTAATTCCAAAATCCAAGGGTTTATTATAAATAAAATTATAT
>NZ_CAUIXH010000061.1:0-470 GCF_962707005.1 Neisseria basseii
TCCCTTGACGAAAAAAATGATGAAATTACGGATACTAAAACTAAGGTCGTATCCCCCCTACTCTCCCTAAGCTAGGAGATGAAACAGCGTATCGGTCCCCTACCGGTTGAATTTTCCTAAAAAAAGCGACGTAACCAGCATCAACATATATAAGAACAGCACAAATAGCATCAATACATCAGGCAACGAAAAAAGTCAGAAAAATGCACTTAGTAGTGTTTGGATATCTTTTGTTTTGTGCTGTTAGTATTGCTTCTTTCTGTGTTTGCAGTTTAGCAGTTGTACAGTTTTACAGTAAGGTTTAAACAATGACTAATTTATTTTTAAATGCTGATATTGTAGAGGATAAAAATGACCAAAGTCCTTTCAGTAACATTTTTGATTTTTTAGCGAGCCTTTTCATTTTCCCGGCGAGATCGGAAATGGCAGCGATACTTTGGCCGCCGATATGCTTAAGTTCAGTAACCTTA
>NZ_CAUIXH010000062.1:0-434 GCF_962707005.1 Neisseria basseii
TCAACCAGTTCCAACAGCTCGGCATCGTCAACCATGTCGCATTTGTTCATGAACACGATGATGTAAGGTACGCCTACTTGGCGGGCCAACAGGATGTGTTCGCGAGTTTGCGGCATAGGGCCGTCGGCAGCGGAACATACCAGGATTGCGCCGTCCATTTGGGCTGCACCGGTAATCATGTTTTTAACGTAGTCGGCGTGACCCGGGCAGTCTACGTGTGCGTAGTGGCGGGTTTCGGTTTCGTATTCTACGTGCGAGGTGTTAATGGTAATACCGCGGGCTTTTTCTTCGGGAGCGTTGTCGATTTGGTCGTAAGCTTTTGCAGCGCCACCGAATTTTTTAGCCAAAATAGTAGTCAAAGCAGCAGTCAGAGTGGTTTTACCATGGTCAACGTGACCGATGGTGCCAACGTTTACGTGCGGTTTGCTACGTTC
>NZ_CAUIXH010000063.1:0-405 GCF_962707005.1 Neisseria basseii
CATCATCCAAGGTGCGGTTAATCCTTTTTTAATGGGTTTTCAAGGAGTAGGGATTGGGGCAATTACAGACAGTGCGGTAAGCCCGGTCACAGATACAGCCGCTCAGCAGACTCTACAAGGTATTAATGATTTAGGAAATTTAAGTCCGGAAGCACAACTTGCTGCCGCGAGCCTATTACAGGACAGTGCTTTTGCGGTAAAAGACGGCATTAATTCCGCCAGACAATGGGCTGATGCCCATCCGAATATAACTGCAACAGCCCAAACTACCCTTGCCGTAGCAGAGGCCGCAGGTACGGTTTGGAGAGATAAAAAAGTAGAACTTAACCCGACCAAATGGGATTGGGTTAAAAATAACGGCTATAAAACACCTGCTGCCCGACCTATGCAGACTGTAGACGGGGA
>NZ_CAUIXH010000064.1:0-391 GCF_962707005.1 Neisseria basseii
GAAGGATCAGGCTTCCGTCGGCGCGCCCGCACCCAAAGCCCCCGCCAAACCGGCTCTGCCCGCGGCTAAAAAATAGGGGAACCTGTAAAGGAAGGGACATCGGCTGCCGCCGGTGCTTTTTTGTTTTTGGCTGTGTTTTAATGTAGTGAGACCTTTGCAAAATTCCTTTTCTCCCAACAACCAAAACCCCAACACAGGTTTTCGGCTGTTTTTGTTTCAAATATCCACTGATTCTACCCCAATACCCCCTTAATCCTTCCCTGATACCCGATAATCAGGCATCCGACCGCCTTTTAAGCAGCAACAGGCACACTTAGCCTGTTAGCCGCTTTCAACAGGTTCAAACACATCGCCTTCAGATGGCTTTGCGCACTCACTTTGAGCAGACCAA
>NZ_CAUIXH010000065.1:0-373 GCF_962707005.1 Neisseria basseii
TCGTCCAGGCGAGTTTGTCTTGGCGTTCTTTGGAAAGGCGTCTGCCGAACGGGTCGTAGGCGTATGTCCAGATCTCGGTGTTGCCGGCGGGCTTTTTGATTTCGGCGCGGACGAGTTGGTTTTCTAGGTCGTATTGGTAGTATTGGTTTTCGCCGTTGGGCAGCTGGCGGTAGATCAGGTTGCCCAATGCGTCGTAGGTGTATTCGATGCCGTTGTATGATTCTAGGCGGTTGCCGCTGCTAATGTTACTGCCTTTGCCCTTCCCTTCGGCTGTTTTGTCGGAAAGGATGTTGTGGGCGGGGTCGAAGGCGAAGGTTTCGCTGCGGCCGCTTTGGCTGTTGCGGGCTTCCTGAATGCGTCCGATTTTGTCGTA
>NZ_CAUIXH010000066.1:0-335 GCF_962707005.1 Neisseria basseii
TCGCGCACGGCGGCGATGGTGGCGAGCGTTTGGGCGCGCAGGTCATCTGAAAACACGACGGGGACGCGGTGGCGGGTTTGCATATACCACAGCGCGCCCTCAGAGATAGTTTGCCCCGTCATTTCTTCCAAACACAAGCCTTGGGCGCAAAGCTGGATTTCGTCCATCGGGTCGGGTTTGGGCTTGCCACGTTTGTATTCCACGGGTTTCAGACGGCCTGTTTTCGTATCCACTTCCACCAAATCCAATACGCCGCTGATACCCAGTTTCTCCGCCAATACATGCACTGTCCGCTCAAAGCGCACGCCCTTGCGCGTTTCGGGCTCGCCCGAATC
>NZ_CAUIXH010000067.1:0-333 GCF_962707005.1 Neisseria basseii
CTATTTTTTAGCCGCGGGCAGAGCCGGTTTGGCGGGGGCTTTGGGTGCGGGCGCGCCGACGGAAGCCTGATCCTTCAGCTTCGCCAGCACCGCCGGGCCGATGCCCTTCACCTTGGTCAAATCGTCCACAGACTTGAACGCACCGTTTTGCGCACGGTATTCCGCAATGGCCTTCGCCTTCGCCGGACCTATGCCCGGCAGCGCCTCCAGCTCCTGCTGCGAGGCGGTATTGACGTTTACCGCTGCAAGGGAGAAGGCGCAGGAGAACAGCATACAGAACAGCACGAACATTTTCTTCATGGTTTTTTCCTTTAAGGGGTGCAAACAATAAAA
>NZ_CAUIXH010000068.1:0-329 GCF_962707005.1 Neisseria basseii
GACAGATGTTTGCACTCATGGGCATTGGCGGGAGTGATGTGCAGTTTCTCGATATAGCCTTCCTCATAGGTACGGGTATGTTGTTTGTAACCGAGTTTGTAGAGGCCGTTTTTCTTTGTCCAACGGGCATCTTTGTCTTTACTCGGTGTGGTTTGGCCGCTGACTTGTCCTTCATCATCAACTTCTATGGCCTGACGCTGTTTGCTGCCGGCGGTCTGAATAATGGTGGCGTCAACGGCGGCGGCAGATGCCTTCTCTACTTTTAGGTTTTTTTCGGCCAGTTGTCGGTTAATCAGTTCCAGCAATTCGGACAGGGTGTCGTCTTGCGC
>NZ_CAUIXH010000069.1:0-323 GCF_962707005.1 Neisseria basseii
CCAGCGACATAGGCCGTTGCCCCTATAAATACTGAGATGGCAAAGGAAATATGCCTTCACTTTCTGGATAATTTTCCACATTACTAGACAGCCAGAGTTCAAAGATTTTGTAATCGTCAAAGAAACTATATATATACCCTCGCTTTAGTAAGTCTATATAATCTTTTTGAGAAACTACCAAAGAATTTCCGTTTCTTATTACTCTTGATTGTCTAATAAAAAGTTCTTTATTGTATGATAAGAAAATCGCTAAATCTGGATATATTATATTTTCTTTCTCTAAATCAACTTGCCCTATCAGTTTCCAAATCTTCTTTCTTATG
>NZ_CAUIXH010000070.1:0-323 GCF_962707005.1 Neisseria basseii
TGCAGCCCGGTCTCTTCATCGAAGTATTGGTTTTGCAGTCTGAACGGCTGATGCGCGTGCTGATAGACCCGCCCGTCCTTTTTCAGACGACCCCAGGCGGTGTATTCGCCGTACCACAGGAGATTACCGTGGATGTCGGTCATCTCCCTCGGAATGCCGATTTGGTCGTTGTGGAAATAGGCGAGGTATTGGGTTTCGTCTTTGGCGTTGTCAAAGATTTGCGCCAGCGGTTCGTAGCTGTCTTGGTCGGTGTAGAGATAGGTGTAGCTGCCTTTGTAGGTGTACTCCTGCAATAGGCGGCTGCCGTCCCAGACGAAGTGGGT
>NZ_CAUIXH010000071.1:0-323 GCF_962707005.1 Neisseria basseii
CATAAGAAAGAAGATTTGGAAACTGATAGGGCAAGTTGATTTAGAGAAAGAAAATATAATATATCCAGATTTAGCGATTTTCTTATCATACAATAAAGAACTTTTTATTAGACAATCAAGAGTAATGAGAAATGGAAATCCTTTGGTAGTTTCTCAAAAAGATTATATAGACTTACTAAAGCGAGGGTATATATATGGTTTCTTTGACGATTACAAAATCTTTGAACTCTGGCTGTCTAGTAATGTGGAAAATTATCCAGAAAGTGAAGGCATATTTCCTTTGCCATCTCAGTATTTATAGGGGCAACGGCCTATGTCGCTGG
>NZ_CAUIXH010000072.1:0-310 GCF_962707005.1 Neisseria basseii
CCTTTGTTGGAAGATCTACCCAAAGGTACGACCGTTTATGCCGACAAAGGCTATGACAGTGAGGAAAACCGGCAACATCTGGAAGAACATCAGTTGTTGGACGGCATTATGCGCAAAGCCCACTGCACCGTCCGCTGTCGGAAGTGCAAACCAAACGCAACCGGTATTTGTCGAAGACCCGTTATGTGGTCGAACAAAGCTTTGGTACGTTGCACCGTAAATTCCGCTATGCGCGGGCGGCCTATTTTGGTCTGCTCAAAGTGAGTGCGCAAAGCCATCTGAAGGCGATGTGTTTGAACCTGTTGAAAGC
>NZ_CAUIXH010000073.1:0-302 GCF_962707005.1 Neisseria basseii
ATTTTATTGAAGAAACAAAATGGAACTATGGAAAGCTATTTGGCACACTGTCTTTGATTTTTTTAGTGAACTTTTTGATGAAAAACCGTGGCAAGAGAAAGATACAAAAAGTAAATTAAAAATACTAGGTGCATTATTGCTAGGTGCTATATTAACTTTTATCTTTTATATTTTATAAAAGCACCCGCTAACAAGCAGGGGCTTTAAATTTGAGTAAGTGCAACCTTGGGTAAACTTAGTTCCAACGCCTTTGCACTCACAAGGCAATGCCTTGTTTGAATAGTAGGGCAAGATTATACAAA
>NZ_CAUIXH010000074.1:0-282 GCF_962707005.1 Neisseria basseii
TGGTCAGCGGCTCGGGTGGATTGGCAGAGCCTTGAGACACCATGGCTGGGGCGGCTGGTTTAGGAATGAGAACACCGAAAGTGTTACCGAAAGAGGCCATGCACTTACTCTCTCCGTCGAGATTCTTTTGTTTTTTTGTTTTTGAAATGAAAAACTGGAATATTTGAGAAACTTGAGAAACTAAGTCAAAATGATTATGACTTTTTTAGAATGACATTGCAACAAAATTATAACAAATAAGAAACTGTAAACACAGTGTGTCTTAAGACGTTAAGAATAAAA
>NZ_CAUIXH010000075.1:0-277 GCF_962707005.1 Neisseria basseii
CCCGGCTGACCGGGTATCATGGACGCAAGGGAAACCAGTTCGGATATGGCATCAACTGTATCAGCTGCGGCAGAATCAGACGCAACGATGGAAAGGGCAGCGGAAGCAACATCGGCAACCATCTCTATCACATCCACCGGACCGGCTGCATTGGTCAGCGGCTCGGGTGGATTGGCAGAGCCTTGAGACACCATGGCTGGGGCGGCTGGTTTAGGAATGAGAACACCGAAAGTGTTACCGAAAGAGGCCATGCACTTACTCTCTCCGTCGAGATTCT
>NZ_CAUIXH010000076.1:0-276 GCF_962707005.1 Neisseria basseii
CTTCCCACTATTGAAGTTGGATCAAGTGATTGATTGGCAGCCGATCGAACAATACCTGAACCGTCAAAGAACCCGTTACCTCCGAGACCACCGCGGCCGTCCCGCCTATCCCCCGTTGTCCATGTTCAAAGCCGTCCTGCTCGGACAATGGCACAGCCTCTCCGATCCCGAACTCGAACACAGCCTCATTATCCGCATCGACTTCAACCTGTTTTGCCGTTTCGACGAACCGGGCATCCCCGATTACAGCACCTTATGCCGCTACCGCAACTGGCT
>NZ_CAUIXH010000077.1:0-259 GCF_962707005.1 Neisseria basseii
TTTGGCGTTGTCAAAGATTTGCGCCAGCGGTTCGTAGCTGTCTTGGTCGGTGTAGAGATAGGTGTAGCTGCCTTTGTAGGTGTACTCCTGCAATAGGCGGCTGCCGTCCCAGACGAAGTGGGTGCGTTTCGGTTCGGTGCTCGTCCAGGCGAGTTTGTCTTGGCGTTCTTTGGAAAGGCGTCTGCCGAACGGGTCGTAGGCGTATGTCCAGATCTCGGTGTTGCCGGCGGGCTTTTTGATTTCGGCGCGGACGAGTTGG
>NZ_CAUIXH010000078.1:0-255 GCF_962707005.1 Neisseria basseii
TGTGGGGGACTGTTAGTTTTTGCACAAGGAACAAATAGAGTAAAAAAACGCTGAAATCTTCTAAAGACGTGGATTTCGGCGTTTTTTTGTATCCGGAAAAGTTACGCCAGCTTTTTCACAAAACCGCGCCGGAATGCGCGGTTTTTTGTTGAAAGCTGACGGGATTGGGAATTTTTTAAAACTATTTTAAGAGGGTTTTAAAATCAGTTTACGGTACGGCCGAACCATTCTACCCGGCCGATGATGGCTGTATCG
>NZ_CAUIXH010000079.1:0-254 GCF_962707005.1 Neisseria basseii
CAGCTCCTGCTGCGAGGCGGTATTGACGTTTACCGCTGCAAGGGAGAAGGCGCAGGAGAACAGCATACAGAACAGCACGAACATTTTCTTCATGGTTTTTTCCTTTAAGGGGTGCAAACAATAAAACCGCATCTGCGGACGACAAGGTGCGTCATTTTAAAATGAATACCCGGACGCTTCAAGCTCCGCATCCGCCCGAAGCCCGCATTTCCCGACCCGCTTTGCGGGTAAGGCAAAAACCCCCGAATAATCGG
>NZ_CAUIXH010000080.1:0-253 GCF_962707005.1 Neisseria basseii
GCACAGCCTCTCCGATCCCGAACTCGAACACAGCCTCATTATCCGCATCGACTTCAACCTGTTTTGCCGTTTCGACGAACCGGGCATCCCCGATTACAGCACCTTATGCCGCTACCGCAACTGGCTGGCGCAAGACGACACCCTGTCCGAATTGCTGGAACTGATTAACCGACAACTGGCCGAAAAAAACCTAAAAGTAGAGAAGGCATCTGCCGCCGCCGTTGACGCCACCATTATTCAGACCGCCGGCAGC
>NZ_CAUIXH010000081.1:0-253 GCF_962707005.1 Neisseria basseii
CCGTTGGACAAAGAAAAACGGCCTCTACAAACTCGGTTACAAACAACATACCCGTACCTATGAGGAAGGCTATATCGAGAAACTGCACATCACTCCCGCCAATGCCCATGAGTGCAAACATCTGTCTCCTTTGTTGGAAGATCTACCCAAAGGTACGACCGTTTATGCCGACAAAGGCTATGACAGTGAGGAAAACCGGCAACATCTGGAAGAACATCAGTTGTTGGACGGCATTATGCGCAAAGCCCACTGC
>NZ_CAUIXH010000082.1:0-253 GCF_962707005.1 Neisseria basseii
GCAGTGGGCTTTGCGCATAATGCCGTCCAACAACTGATGTTCTTCCAGATGTTGCCGGTTTTCCTCACTGTCATAGCCTTTGTCGGCATAAACGGTCGTACCTTTGGGTAGATCTTCCAACAAAGGCGACAGATGTTTGCACTCATGGGCATTGGCGGGAGTGATGTGCAGTTTCTCGATATAGCCTTCCTCATAGGTACGGGTATGTTGTTTGTAACCGAGTTTGTAGAGGCCGTTTTTCTTTGTCCAACGG
>NZ_CAUIXH010000083.1:0-253 GCF_962707005.1 Neisseria basseii
GCTGCCGGCGGTCTGAATAATGGTGGCGTCAACGGCGGCGGCAGATGCCTTCTCTACTTTTAGGTTTTTTTCGGCCAGTTGTCGGTTAATCAGTTCCAGCAATTCGGACAGGGTGTCGTCTTGCGCTAGCCAGTTGCGGTAGCGGCATAAGGTGCTGTAATCGGGGATGCCCGGTTCGTCGAAACGGCAAAACAGGTTGAAGTCGATGCGGATAATGAGGCTGTGTTCGAGTTCGGGATCGGAGAGGCTGTGC